>DATIVB010000353.1:0-3538 GCA_035466375.1 Chondromyces sp. | reverse complement strand
GGCAGAAAGCCCTCGACGCCCGGCGGCCGCGACACCTGCGGCCAGCGCCCGTCGAGGTGCGGGATGACCCACAGACTGAACTGGATGCCGATGAGGATGACCACCGCCGCCATCACCCACTGGATCGCACGCCGCAGCGCGAGAACCTTCATGGCGACAGCATGGCGCCGCCGCCCGGCCGGCGCATTGATCATGGTCAAGGGACGTGTCAAGAGAGAGTCACGGGCGTTGAATTCGGAATTCGGAATTCGGAATTCGGAATGAAGAATTCCGGCTGCTCCAGCATGAGATTTCGAATTTCGAATTTCCACCCACCCGCCCGCTAAGCAGGACGCGTGCCTCACAAAGCCGCATCGAATGACTGGGGAGGTTTGAAGACGCGGGCGGGACGAACGCGCCACCATGAGCACCGGAATGATGGCGGTGGGCGGTGGTCGTGCGGGCGTCACGCCCCCACGTTTAAACGTTCCAACGTTTAACGTTCTAACGTCCTAACGTTCGGCCGGCGATCCAACCCTAGCGCCTCGATGATGGCTTCGGCGGCGCCTCCGCCGTGCTCTTCGACGTCGACGATGATGGCGTCGGTGGCTTCGAGCGCTGCCAACAGCGCAGGTACCAGCGGCCGGCGCACCACCAGCACGGCGGCTGCGAGGCCCGGCAGCGCCAGCGCCGCCCGCACGGCCGGCATGTGGCCCTCGCCGCGCAGCTCCACCGGACCGAGCTCGTCGACGATCACCACCGCCCCGGCGCCGGCCCTTGCGAGGGCGGCCCGGGCGAGGTCGAAGCCCACCTCGTGGAAGACGAATCGCGTCCCGTACCGGCCTTCGCCGCGGGGGGCGAGGCGCGCGACCACCGCCTCGGCCCCGCTGCCCAGATCCCGCACCCTGAAACCGACCTTGCGCCCGTCCTCCAGCTCGCCCAGCTGGACGAAGCCGGCGACCGCACGCCCCTGCTCAGCGAGGCGGCTCGCCAGCTCGGCCATCGCGGCGGTCTTGCCGCCGTTCGGCGGCCCGGTCACCACCACGGTGCGCACCGCCGAGCCGAGCTCGACGCCCGGCCGCGTGAGCGCCGAATGGCCGCGCAACGCGGCCGCCGCCGCAGCCTCCTCGGCGATTCGCGCGGTGTGCGCCAACAGCACCTCGCCAACGCCGGGCAGACGCCGCAGGCGATCGAGCAGACGCGGGCTGCGCACCAGGTGCGCCGTCCACACCTCCCCCGCGGCCTCGGCGATCCTCGGCAGCGAGTTGAGGGCGAGGCCGAGCACCAGGCCGAGGCGCCGGAAGCGCAGCCGCTCGGCGAGCCGCAGCAGGGCCTCGGCGTCAACAGCCCGCACCAACACCGCGGCCGCCGCCGTCAGCACCAGCAGGCGCATCGCCACCAGGCCGCCGTTCTCGAGGCCGCGACCCGGCCCCTCCGCCCACGCCACCACCGCGCCCGTTACGGCGGCGGCGAAGACGATCGCCAGCACGACCCCGACGCGCAGACCGGCCCGCACCGCGGGGGGGTCGAGGATCCAGGCCGCCGTGAGGGCGACCAGCGCCGCCGGCACCGCGATCGGCGGCCGTCCGAACAGCACCACCACCGTGGCTGCAGCGAGCAGAACCCCGGCCGCCCGGTTCACCGGCCGGCCCCCAAGCGGCGCGCGACCCTGCCCGCAACCCACCACGCCCACAGGCCGCCGGCAGCGCCGATCACAGCGGTGGCGGCTACGACCGCCCCGACCACGACCGCAGGCCGCGCGCCTTCGATCCCGACACGCGCGGCCGTCGCCTCGAGCAGCTCGAAATAGGCGCGCATGGCCTCGGTCCCCGACACCAGCCACGTCATGGCCAGCTTCTGCAGCGGGTTGGTGGCGAGCGTGAGCGCGCCGCCGACCGCGGCGCCGATCGCGCGGCCTCCGCTCGCCGTCATGGCGACCTCCACCGCCAACGCCTGCACCGCGATACCGATCACCGGCCCGGGGTAGAGCCCGCCGAGGGTGAAAACCTTGAGAAAGATGGCAACCACCCCCGCCAGCAGGCAGACGCCCGGCCGCGGCTGCAGGCGGCGCAGACAGATCAGGCACAGCAGGCCGAGCAGGCCCATCAGGGTGCCGCGCATCGGCACCTTGCCGAGATAGACCGCGGTCCCGACACTCGCCTCGAGCGCCCCCCACAGGGCGCCGAAAAGAGCTGCGTAGGTCCAAGGGCGCACATCCTTCACGGCGCCACCTCCTCGATCCGACCGCCGGCGATCGCGAGATGGCGGTGGGCGGCCGCCGCCAGCTCGACGCGGTGCGAGATCACGAGGTAGGCGCGGCCTTTCGCCGCCCGGCGGCGGACGAGGTCGACGAAGGCCGTCAGGTCCTCGGGGTCGAGGCCCTGGGCCGGCTCGTCCACGATCATTACCGCCGGTCGCTGGAGGTCGAGGGCGGCGTGCACCAGGCGCTGGCGCTCGCCGCGCGACAGGGTCCAGGGCGCGCGGGCTGCGAGGTGCTCGAGGCGGTGGCGCCGCAGCACCCGCGCGACGTCGCGGTTCGACGCCCCTGAGGCGGTCACCTCCTCCGCCACCGTGCCGGCGAAGAGCTGCAGCTCGGCGGAAGGCAGCATCAAGACCACCCGGCCGTCACAGCGCACGGCGCCGCGGTACGGCCTGCGCAGGCCTGCCAGGACCCGCGCCAGGGTCGACTTGCCGGCGCCGTTGGCGCCGGTGAGCAGCACGATCTCGCCCGCCCGGAGCTCGAGATCGACCCCGCTCAGCAGGGTGGCGCCGCCGCGCTCGACCGTCACGTCGGCCGCAGTCAGGACCGCGCGGTGCTCCGCCGGCGGCGGTGCCGGGAAACGCGGGGCCACGGGAACCGGGCAGGGCTCGAGCACGCCTCCACGAAGCTCCAGCCACCCTCCGACCGAACCCGCGAGACGCCACCCCGACTGCTCGTTGAGCAAGCACGACCCCCCCTCGGCGGCTGCTGCAGCCAGCAGACCGAGGAGCGCCGCCACGCCGTCCGAATCGAGGTGGGCGGTGGGCTCGTCGAGCAGCACCGGCCGCGGACTCGCCGCCAGCGCCGCCGCCAGCGCGACCCGCTGTCGCTGACCCGACGACAGCTCGGTGACCCGGTGACCCGCGAGCCTGGTCACGCCGAGCGCTTCGGCCGCGCGCTCGAGGCTGGCGCCGTTGCCGTGCAGGCGCCGCGCCGCGTCGAGCTCGTGGCCGACCGTGGGCAGGAAGAGCTGGGCGTCCGGGCGATCGAGGCAGGTGCCGATGAGGTGGGCGCGCTGGCCGGGGTCGATCTCCGCCAACGACTCGCCCGCCATCCGGACCTCGCCGCGGACCTCTGCCGACCGCAGCCAGGGCACCAGCCCGGAGACGACACCAAGCAGGGTCGTCTTGCCGCACCCGGACCGGCCGCGGACGCCGGTCACCTCGCCTGGCGCGAGGCGCAGCCCGAGACCGTCGAGGATCGGCCGCGCCTCGCCGGGCAGGCGCACCGCAAGGCCTTCGACTTCGAGGAGATCGCCGTGGACATCCGCTCGGCGGGTCGGCCTGGACACCAACGATC
>DATIVB010000352.1:0-3179 GCA_035466375.1 Chondromyces sp. | reverse complement strand
CCTTCTTGGCCTCCTGCCACTTCTGCTGGAAGAGGTAGACCAAGCCGATCTGGTGGTTGACCATCGCCTCGTCGAAGCCGCCGCGGGCGGCGAGCTGCAGGGCCTCGAGGGCGCCCTTGAAGTCCTTCTGGCGCACGAGGGCGGCGCCGAGATAGTACTGCGCCGTGGGGTTGGTCGGGTCCTTCGCCACCGTTGTGGCAGCGGCCTTGGCGGCGCTCTTCCAGGCCTCGCTGGCCTGCTGGGTCTTCTGTTGCTGGTACAGGACCTCGCCCTGGTAGTAGAGCGCGATCGGGTTGGCGGTCTGACTCTTCGCCGTCGAGGCGAGGGAATCGACGGCCTTCTTGGTCTTGGCGGCGTCGCCGCCGGCGCTCTCCTGGAACTCGAGCAGCGCCCACGCGGTCTGGAACTCGGGCGTCGAGCCGAGCTCGGCCCGGGCCTTTTCGAGCGTCTCTCGCGCGGCTGTCGTCTGCAGGGCCTCGAGCTGCGAGAAGGCGGTGGTGATGGCCGACGGGCCCGTCTTCTTTGCCGGCTCGTCGGCGGCGAACGACGCGGCCGCAGCGACCGCGATCGCGAGTGCGAACAGTACCGTTGAGAATGCACGCTTCATGATCTCGACCTCCCGTGGGCTCACTGAAGCCTGCGGTGATCTTGGCACAGCCAGGGACCTCGAGTCCAGGTTCGCAGTGCCCCGACCCCACCGATGCCGCGCTCTGCCTTTTATTGCCGCGCTGCGGGGTGGTACCCTCCTGACCCGGAAATGAGAGCCGAGGCGGCCGCCGTTAAATGATCCGATGGCCGCGATGGAGTTCGTATGCAGTTCGAAAATGTGTCCGTTCTGAGCGTCGCCCACGTCGACGCGCCGCACCGCGTCACTTCGGCGGATATCGAGAGTCGGCTCGCGCCGACCATGGAACGCCTGGGTATCCGCCCGGATCTCCTGCGCGAGCTGTCGGGCATCATGGAACGGCGGGTGTGGGACGAAGGAACCCAGCCGAGCGAGGTCGCGGCGATGGCGGGCGAGAAGGCGATCGAGGCGTCCGGAGTCGACCGCTCGAAGCTCGGCATCCTCATCAACACCTCGGTGTGCCGGGATTATCTCGAGCCCTCGACCGCCTGCATCGCGCACTCGATCCTCGGGCTTCCCGAAACCTGCATGAACTTCGACCTCGGCAACGCGTGCCTCGGTTTCGTCAACGGCATGGACATGGTCGGTAACATGATCGATCGCGGTCAGGTCGACTACGCCATCCTGGTCAACGGCGAGACCAGCCGCCAGATCACCGAGGCGACCATCGAGCGCCTGCTCGATCCGACGACCGACGACGCGACCTTCCGTGAGAACTTCGCGTCGCTGACCCTGGGCTCGGGGGCGGCGGCCATGGTGCTCGGTCGCTCGGATCTCGAGCCGGACGGGCACCCCTTCATGGGCAGCGTGAACCTCGCCGCGACCCAGCATTGCCGCCTGTGCGCCGGCAACATCGACCACATGGTGACGCGGACGCGGGAGCTCCTCATGGCGGGTCTCGACCTCGCCGTGCGGACCTGGGGCCGTGCGGCCGAGGCCCTGGGGTGGACGGCGGACGCCATCGACCACTTCGTCGTCCACCAGGTGAGCAAGGTCCACACCGAGCAGTTTGCGGGCATCCTCGGCATCGACCTCGGCAAGATCTTCCGGATCTATCCCGAGTTCGGCAATGTCGGTCCGGCGGGTGTGCCCATCGCGCTTTCGAAGCTCCTGGAGTCGGGACGCCTCCAGCGTGGGCAGCGGGTGGCGCTGCTCGGCATCGGCAGCGGCATCAACTGCACCATGGCCGACCTGCGGTGGTGACGCGCGCCGGCGAGCCATGAGGCGGGTCTCGCAGAAGCTCTACCCCTTCTCGGGCCAGGTCCTGGACCTCGACGGCCTCCGGTACCACTATCTCGACGAGGGTCATGGCGAGCCGGTGGTGGCGGTCCACGGCAACCCCACGTGGTCCTTCTACTACCGCGAGCTGGTGCGGGCGCTGCGCGCGGACCACCGCGTGGTGGTTCCCGACCACATCGGCTGCGGCCTCTCCGACAAGCCCGGCCGCGATCGCTACCCCTACACGCTCGAGCGGCGGATCGCCGACTTCGGGCGCCTCATGGACGAGCTCCGGCTCGAGGGCCTCAACCTCGTGGTGCACGATTGGGGCGGCATGATCGGGCTCGCCTGGGCGGTCCAGCACCCCGAGCGGGTCAGGAGGCTGGTGATCCTCAACACGGCCGCATTCCACCTGCCGCAGTCGAAGTCGTTTCCGTGGCAGCTGTGGGCGGTCCGGGACACGCCGCTCGGACCCCTGCTGGTGCGCGGGCTGAACGCTTTCGCGCGCGGCGCGGCACGTGTCGCCTGCACCCGCAGGCGTCTGCCGCGGGCGGTCCGCGACGCCTACTGCGCGCCCTACGACAGCTGGGCCGACCGCATCGCCATCCTGCGCTTCGTCCAGGACATCCCGCTCGGTCCGAGCGACCGTGGGTACGGGATCGTGAGCGACACGGCTTCCCGGCTGGACGTCTTCCGCGACCGGCCGGTGCTGATCTGCTGGGGCGAGCGCGACTTTGTCTTCGACCGCCACTTCCTCGACGAGTGGCGGCGGATCTACCCGCAGGCCGAGGTCCATGCCTTCCCCGACTGCGGCCACTACATCCTCGAGGACGCCGGCGACGAAATCATCCCCCTGGTCCGCGATTTCCTGGCGGCGACTTGAATGGGGGACCGAGGTGCGCCTCGAGGACCGACGTTAGAACGTTAAAACGTTCAACGTTAAACGTTTAACGTGCTAACGTGAGGTGGCACGATGAGTGAGAAGGCGAATATCGCGGAGTTTCTGCCGGAGATGGCGGCGCGGCAGCCGGACGCGACGGCGATCCTGTGCCCCTGGGGCAAACGGACCAGCCGGCTGAGGTACCGCGAGCTCGAGGAGCGGACGAACCGTATCGCGCGCGGTCTCGAGACGGTCGGCATCGGGCGCGGCGTGCGGACGGTGCTGATGGTGCCGCCGGGGCTCGATCTCTTCGCCCTCGCCTTCGCGCTCTTCAAGGCCGGTGCGGTGCCGGTGCTGGTGGACCCCGGGATCGGCCTCGAGCACCTCAAGCGCTGCCTCGGCAGGGCCGAGCCCGAGGCCTTCATCGGCGTGCCGAAGGCGCACGCGGCGCGCACC
>DATIVB010000351.1:0-1536 GCA_035466375.1 Chondromyces sp. | reverse complement strand
CCTCGACGCGGACCTCGCGCGGCTCGCCGTCGCAGCGGGCTGCGAGGTGGTGCTCGCGTCGGACGCGCACGCCGTACCGCACCTCGAGTTCGACGCCTACGCCGCCGCCATCGCCATGCGCGCCGAGGTGCCCCGGGAGCGCGTCGTGAACGTCAAGCACGCCGACGAGTTCGAAGCCTGGCTCGACGGACGTTAGAACGTTGAAACGTTGAACGTTCGAACGTTCCCGCCCACTCATCTGAACCACAGAGGCACGGAGAACACAGAGAAGCCACAGAGAGAGATCAAGACTTCACAAAAGGATGCGTCTTCGGATTGCCCTGCGATGGATCCGAAAGCCCTCTGTGCGGCTCTGTGACCTCTGTGCCTCTGTGGTTCAAAGGACTCTTCAAATGGATCGGTGTGATCGACCCCGAGGTGGCCATGTCGCGATCGCGCCGCCTGCTCGCTGCCACAGCCACTGCCACGGCCCTCTGACACTGACCCTGTCACTGCGACTGCCACGGAGACTGTCACTGTCATCTGCCACTGTCACTGGAAACCGATCCTGGCTACTGTCGCTGTCATTCGGACGCGGACGCGGACTCGGACGCGGGTCGCACCGACTTCCGCATCACAAGCAATTCCGGATGAGCCGAACGTTTTCCCCCGAACCCCCGGGTGCAGCTGCGCCCAACGGTTTTTCGGGTGGGCGGGTGGAACGTTCAAACGTTCAACGTTCAAACGTTCAAACGATGCCACCAAATGCGCGGAGCCGGCGCCGGTCAGTAAAGGGGAAACCGTGAGGTCAGCGCGTGCACCTCGGCCTTGACCGCCTCCATCTCGGCGGTGAAGGCGGCGAGCTTGGCCTCGTCTTCCTTGTCCTCGTCGGCGCGCAGGACGCGATCGATGAGGCCGGCGATGGTCTCCATCTCGTCGGGGCCCATGCCGCGGGTGGTCACCGCCGGGGTGCCGATGCGCAGGCCGGAGGCGATGTAGGGTTTGCGAGTGTCGAAGGGGACGGTGTTCTTGTTGACCGTGATGTCGGCGAGCCCGAGCCAGCGCTCCGCCTTCTTGCCGGAGATAAAGTCGGCGCCGAGGTCGATCAGGAAGAGGTGGTTGTCGGTGCCGCCGGAGACGATCCGCCAGCCGCGCGCCTTGACCGCCTCGCAGAGCGCCGCCGCGTTGTCGACGACCCGCTGCTGGTAGGCCTTCCACTCCGGCCTCAGGGCCTCGGCGAAAGCCACCGCCTTGGCCGCGATGACGTGCATCAGGGGCCCGCCCTGAACGCCCGGGAACACCGCCTTGTCGATCGCTTCGGCCCACTCCTCGCCGCACAGGATGATGCCGCCGCGCGGCCCGCGCAGGGTCTTGTGGGTGGTGGAGGTCACGAAGTGGCAGTGCGGCACCGGCGAAGGGTGGAGGCCGGCGGCCACCAGCCCGGCGATGTGCGCGATGTCGGCCATGATCAGGGCGCCCGCCTCGTCGGCGATGGCCCGCAGGCGCGCGAAATCGATGATGCGCGGGTAGGCCGAGGCGCCGCACACGATGAGCTTG
>DATIVB010000350.1:0-2059 GCA_035466375.1 Chondromyces sp. | reverse complement strand
CAAGTGGGCCTACGTCGTCGTCTTCGACGGCGAGGAGGTCGCCCGCGGCGAGGGCGTCAGCAAGCGTGAGGCGCAGCAGCAGGCGGCGCGCCGCGCCCTCGTCCGGTTGGGTCTGGTGCCCGACGAGTGAGATTGGGCCGGCGGGCCCTCCTGACGCGTCGGTGCCGTTCGGCAGCGCATCGTTGGAACGTTTAAACGTTTGAACGTTCGAACGTTCGGCGCATCCGGAATTGCATGGGATGGAAGATCGGACACGACCCGCAGCCGATTCCGGGCCCGGGCTCAGGTTCAGTGGCAGTGGCAGTGGCAGCGACAGTGGCAGTGGCAGTGGCCGTCCCAGTGGCAGTGAGCCGGCGGCGTGACCGCGGGATGGCCAAGCCGGGTCGTTCACATCGATCCCTTTCAAGAGGCGTCTGAACCACGGAGACACTGAGGGCACAGAGCCGCACAGAGCCCACCCATCCGCCCACATCGCAACCACGAAGGCACGAAGACACGAAGAAATCACGAAGCCCAACCGCCCACCCGAAAACGCAAAGCCCGCCCACCCCTCTCTCCGCGCAAAGACGCAAAGACGCAAAGGGGCTGGTGTGGGGCTTGGGCGCTCTCCCGCCTCGTGCCGGCAGAACGGCAGGCGATCGGATCGCCTGCCGCCGGTGAGAAGCGAACGAGCTCCGAACGCGAGCGTTCGTCGTCGCCGCGCTTCGCACCGGCCGCCGCGCCCGGGGCACGGCAGCCCTGCCTCTCGTTCTGCTTGCTGTCAGTCGGAGGGGTGGTCCGATCTCCATCCTCTTGATTAAAGGTGAGAACTGGCGAGGCGGTTCTGCCTTTCGTCCTGCCTGGTTTCAGCCATAGGTATGGTCCCGTCTCCATCCTCTTGATTGAAGATGAGAACTGGCGAGGTTTCCGGCCGTCCGACGACCGGAAACCTCGCCACCCCGCCGAACCCTCATGGATCGGGCCCGCGCCTTTGCGCCTCTGCGTTTTGGGGTGGGCGGGTGGCTTGGTGAATCCCTTGGTGTCTTCGTGCCTTCGTGGTTGCGACGTGGGCGGGCGGTCGCGCTCTGTGCTCCTCTGTGTTCTCCGTGCCTCTGTGGTTCAACCGGGTGGGCGGAAATTCGAAATTCGAAATTCGATATTCGAAATCGATGAAAATGTAGGATGACGAGATGACCACGACGCATCCGCTGCTGGAACGGGCGAAGGAGGCCCCCGAGAAACCCGGCGTCTACCGATTCCAGGACCGCGCGGGCAAGGACCTGTACGTGGGCAAGGCGCGGGACCTGCGGCGCCGGGTGCTGTCGTACTTCGGCCGCCAGGACCTGCCCGAGCGGACGCAGAGCATGCTCGAGCGCGCGCGGCGCCTCGACTTCACGGTCACCGCCAACGAGGTCGAGGCCTTCATCCTCGAGAACACCCTGATCAAGCGCTTCCGCCCCCGCTTCAACGTCATGCTGCGGGACGACAAGACCTATCCCTACCTCAAGCTCACCACTGGCGAGGCATGGCCGCGGGTCGAGCTCACCCGGCGGGTGCTCGACGACGGCCACTCCTACTTCGGCCCCTTCATGGGCCAGCACATGGCGCGCAAGCTCATGGAGCTGGCGCGCACCAGCTTCCAGGTGCGGACCTGCCGGATCGAGATCGACGGCCGTCTGCCGCGGCCGTGCCTGTACTACCACATGCGCGCCTGCCTGGGGCCGTGCGTCGCGGGGCTGACGACGCCCGAGGCCTACGCCGAGGTGGTCGAGGAGCTGCGCCTCTTTCTCGAGGGCAGGCACCGCCAGCTGCTGCCGAAGCTGGAGCGGTCGATGTGGGCGGCGTCGGAGCGCGAAGACTTCGAGATGGCGGTCCGCTACCGCGACCTGATCGCGGTGGTCAGACGCCTGGGCGAGCGCCAGGACGTGGAGCGGCCGGGGCGGGGCGACGCCGACGCGGCAGCGGTGTGGTCGGACGGCGAGCACGCCACGGTGTGCGTGCTGCCGTACCGGGCGGGCAGCCTGGTCGACAAGCGCGAGTTCCACTTCGAGGGCGTCGGCGACGTGCCGCTGTCCGAGCT
>DATIVB010000349.1:0-4434 GCA_035466375.1 Chondromyces sp. | reverse complement strand
CCAGCCACCGCGCCATGGCGGCGGTACTCGGCGCCGTGCTGCGCCTGCCGCCCCTGCAAAGGTCGATGGCGGTCGGCCAGCTCGGCTCGCGGTACCTCGAGAAGCTCGTCGAGTGGGCCCGCCCCGCTCAGGAGGAGCCCGCCCCAGCCGAGGGGGCCGCATCGGTTTCGGAGCGGTCGATCTCCGGCGGCAGGCCGAAGCCCCTGGGGTAGGCCGCCCACATCGCCGCGACCTCCGGGCGGGGCCGGATCGGCTTGACCGCCAGCAGCCACGCCGCGAGCGCTGCGAACAGCACGGTGGTCAGCGCGCTGCCCTCGATGCCGAACCCGCCGCCGGTCACCAGGTCGGGGCCCGACGCGGCGACGACCAGGAGCCGATCCTCGATCTCGATGCCGCTGACGTCGAATCCCCAGAACCAGCTCTGGGCGAAGTTCCAGGACAGGTGAAGGCCGATCGGCAGCCACAGCCGCCGGGTCTGGAAGTACAGCAGGGTGAGGACGACGGCGGCGAGGAAGATGTTGGCGATCCCGACCGCGGTCACGTCGGGGTTGTTGACGTGCCCCCAGGTGAACACGAGGCAGAGCAGCAGCCCTGCGATCCAGCGCCGGCTGCCTTCGGCGAGGACCTGGAGGGGGTAGCCGCGGAACACCAGCTCCTCCACGGTGGCCGCCGCCGCGAAGATGAAGAGATAGCGGGGCAAGGAGGCCAGGCTGGCGGCGACGTCGGGGCTCAGCTGCAGCGACACCCACCCGGCGAGCACCATCACCGCCACCGGAACCCCGGTGAGCACGGCACCGCCCGCGAGGCCGAGGCCGGTCTCCGCCAGCCAGCCCGGTCCGAAGCCGACGCCCAACATCGCTCTCGGCCGGCGGTCGACCCACCGCAGGAGCATCAGCGCCGCGATGACCAGCGCTACGACCGCGATGACCCAGAGCAGGGAGTGGTGCCAGGACGAGAAGCTCGATTCGGCAGGGTTCGAAATCCAGAGCTTGAGCACCGCCGACACCGACTTGCCGACGGCAAAGACCGCGAGCACGTACAGTGCAAAGCGCCAGCCCGCCCGCCAGTGGCCGAAGCGGTTGCGGAAGAGCCGGGTGAGCAGATTCCGAGCGGGCTCGGCACTCTCCGACGCCTGTGCGGCCTCCACAGGTTCCAGTTCCTCCCCCATCAGCGCCTCCCGATCCACCATACGGGATCGGTACGGGAGAGGTTCACAGGTTGGAGAGATCGAGATTTCGAATTTCGGATTTCGGATTTCGAATTTCGGATTTCGGATTTCCGCCCACCCACCCGAACGAACCACCAAGACACCAAGGGCGCCAAGAGATCCCTCGTGTTCTCGTGCCATACAGAGCCGGACGTTACCCCGGCGCCATCTCAGGCTGCTGCCCCTTGGAAATTCGCGGCGGGAGGTGGGGCGGTCGGAGGCCGACGTGAATTTCCGAGGGTGGGTGGGCGGGGGGCGGGGGCATAGGCGCTAACTCAGGCGTGTTGGCGAGCGATCTGTCAGTGCGGTCAGGCTCAGCTGGCGCTCTTTGTCCGTCCCGAGCCCGAGCCCGAGCCCGTTACCGTTGCCGTTCCCGATACTATCGACCTCCTGAGAGGGAGAGTGTCATGTGCTTCGACTTCGAGCTGACATCGTTGGTAAGGTCGATCTCTGAGAAGAACCCGAATCTTCGATAACGGTAACGGCAACGGGCTCGGGCTCGGGCTTGAACAGCCTGCTCTCAGGTTTTGTTAGCGCCTATGGGGGCGGGCGCGGATTCCTCGACCGGAGGTGACGGATCCCCCATAATTGCCCGGAGTCGGGGCGCGGCCGGCGCTCGATCGGAGGACGATGTGAACATTCACGTCTCGGACGACGAACGACGAGAGATTCGCGACCGGTTCCCGGCGCTCGCCGGCGACACGATCTTCCTCGAGAACGCCGGCGGCTCCCAGGTGCCGGCTGCGGTGGCCGACGCCATCCGCGACTACATGCTCTCGAGCTACGTGCAGCTCGGCGCCGGCTACCCGATGTCGCAGCGAGCCACGGCCCTGGTCGACGAGGCTCACAGCTTCGTGCGCCTGCTGATGAACGGCGGCGAGGGCGCCGCGATCCTCGGCTCGTCGACCTCGGCCCTGCTGCGCATGCTCGCGAACAGCTACCGGGAGGCACTCGAGCCGGGTCGCGCCGTCGTGGTGGCCGAGACGGGCCACGAGGCCAACGTCGGGCCCTGGAAGCACCTCGCGGCCTCGGGCTGGGAGCTGCGCTGGTGGAAGATGGACACCGAGAGCTTCGGCTGCCCCATCGAGGCACTGGACGAGCTCCTCGACGACCGCGTCGCCCTGGTCGCCTTCCCCCACGTCTCCAACCTGCTCGGGGAGATAGTCGACGTCGCGGCCATCACCGCGAGGGCGCACGCCGCCGGCGCGCGGGTGGTCGTGGACGGCGTCGCCTACGCCCCCCACCGGGCGATGGACGTCGCCGCATGGGACGTCGACTGGTACGCCTACTCCGCCTACAAGGTCTACGGACCGCACATGGCGGCCCTGTGGGGCCGGCGCGACGCACTCGCCGAGCTTCGGGGCCCCAACCACTTCTTCGTCTCCGACCACGACCTGCCCTACAAGTTCGAGCTCGGCGGCGCGAACCACGAGGGCTGCGCCGGCCTGCTCGGGCTGCGCGACTACCTCGCGTTCCTCGCCGGCTCCGGTCCGGCAGACACGCTCGGGCGAGCCGGAGTCGAGCGCGCCTTCGCCCGGATGACGGCCTGCGAGCTGCCGCTGCAGGCCCGCCTCCTGAACTATCTGCGGTCGCGCGACGAGATCACGATCATCGGCCCCGAGAGCGACGGAGCGGAGCGCGTCGGCACCATCAGCTTCGTGCACCGAAGCCGGAGCTCGGCCGAGATCACCCGCGCCGTCGACGGCTCGGGCATCGGCATCCGCCACGGCCACATGTACGCCTACCACCTGTGCGAGGCCCTCGGGCTGGATCCGAACGACGGCGTGGTCAGGGTCAGCCTGGTGCACTACAACACCCTCGAAGAGATCGAGCGGCTGATCGAGGTCCTCGACGGCGCGCTCGGCTGAGCCGCACCGCCGCCGGGCTCAGCGGCTGCGGCGGCGCCCGATCATGTTGGCCGGGTCGAGCACCGCGGCGATCTCCTCCTCGCTGAGGAGCCCCTTCTCGCGCACCAGCTCCACGATCCCGCGCCCGGTTGCAAGGGCCTCCTTGGCGAGGGCGGTCGTGGTGTCGTAGCCGAGGACCGGGTTCAGGGCGGTGACGACGCCGATGCTGCGTTCGATGTACTCGCGGCAGACGTCCTCGTTGGCGGTGATGCCCGCGACGCAGTGCACGCGCAGGGTCCGCGCGGCGTTCATGAACATGGTCTGCGACTCGAGGATGCAGTCGCCGATCACCGGCTCCATGACGTTGAGCTGCAGCTGCCCGGCCTCCGCGGCCAGGGTCACCGCGAGGTCGTTGCCGATGGCCCGGAAGCAGACCTGGTTGACGACCTCGGGGATCACCGGGTTGACCTTGCCGGGCATGATCGACGAACCCGGCTGCATGCGCGGCAGGTTGATCTCGTTGAGCCCGGCGCGCGGCCCCGATGACAGCAGCCGCAGGTCGTTGCAGATCTTCGACAGCTTGATGGCGAGGCTCTTCTGGCAGGACGAGTAGAGGACGAAGGGCTGAGTGTCCTGGGTCGCCTCGACGAGGTCGGATGCGAGGCGGATCGCCTTACCCGAAATCTCGGTGAGGTGCTCGACACAACGCTCGGCGTAGCCCTCGGGCGCGTTGAGCCCGGTGCCGATGGCGGTGCCGCCCATGTTGACCTCGAGCAGCACGTCCTCGACGTCGGCCAGGGTCTCGATCTCGTTGTCGAGGCTCTCGCCCCAGGCGTCGAACTCCTGGCCGAGGGTCATGGGGACCGCGTCCTGGAGCTGGGTCCGCCCCATCTTGAGCACCCCGGCGAACTCCTCGCCCTTGGTGCGCAGCGCCGCCACCAGCGCCCGCAGCTCGGCGATGAGGTTGGTGTTGCCGAGGGCGATGGCGAGGTGCAGCGCGCTCGGGTAGACGTCGTTGGTCGACTGCGAGCAGTTGACGTGGTCGTGGGGGTCGCAGTGTCGGTACTCGCCCTTGCGGTGCCCCAGGAGCTCGAGCGCGCGGTTGGCGATCACCTCGTTGGCGTTCATATTGGTCGAGGTCCCGGCGCCGCCCTGGATGACGTCGACCGGGAACTGGTCGTGCAGCGCGCCGGCGATGATCTCGGCGCAGGCCCCCTCGATTCCGCCCAGTACCTCGTCGCCGAGCTTGCCGCAGTCGTGGTTGGCGCGCGCCGCCGCGAGCTTGATCATGGCGAGCGCCCGGATGAGCTCCGGGTACTGGCTGATCGGCACGCCGGTGATGTGGAAGTTGTCGATCGCGCGCACGGTCTGGATGCCGTA
>DATIVB010000348.1:0-1909 GCA_035466375.1 Chondromyces sp. | reverse complement strand
ACCGCCAACGGCACCAACCGGATCGCCCTGCTCGCGCAGAACATCACCTCGGTGAGCGAGTTCCGGCGCAGGGGTTTTGCGGACTTCCGGCTCAGCCTGACGCTCGGCCTGTGCACGTTGCCGGGGGCGGTCCTCGGGGCGGTGGCGGCGGTCCGCATCGACCCGCTGTGGTTCAAGCGGCTGCTGGCGGTCGTGATGATCGGCGTGCTCGTGCTGACGCTGAAGAACCGTAAGCCGGGAACCGGCGGGGGCGCGACCCACCCGCACTGGGCCCACCTCGGGATGGTCGGGGTCGGCTTCTACGGCGGCTTCATCCAGGCCGGGGTCGGCTTCATCTTCATGGCTCTGGTGCGCGGGCTGCTGCACCTCGACCTGGTGCGGACCAACATGCACAAGGTCTTCGTGATCGGCATGTACATGGTGCCTTCCCTGCTCGTCTTCGCAGCCACTGGCCAGGTTCGCTGGCTCGCCGGCGTGGTGCTCGCCATCGGCAACTCCCTCGGCGGCTGGCTCGGTACCCGGGTGCAGATCACCCGCGGCGAGGGCGTCGTGCGACTGGTCTTCGCCGTCGCCGTGGTCGCCATGGCCATCAAGCTGCTCGTCGGGTAAGGCGGCGCGAGGAAGGGGAGGGAGCCGCAACAGTTTGCTCGCGCTGCATCATCAGCCACGAGGACCGCGCCAGGTGGCAGCCGCGAACTTCTTTCTGCATGCGGCGTTCCCGGGGGACCGTCGGTCAGCCCTCGTCGGGCTCGTCCGCCTCCTCGTCGAGGGCCTCGCCGGTCATCGGGTCGACGTGGATCTCGTGAACCTCGTCGCCGACGACGTACTCGATCTCCCAGGCGCCGTCCTCGAACTCGACCTCGACGATCGCCACATGCGCGCCGACCTCGAGGCTGGCGATGATCTCCGACAGGGGCAGAGCGCCCTCGGGCGGCACCTCGACCTCGCCCTCGGCCTCGGGAGGCTCGGAGGACATCGCCTCGTTTTGGGGGTTGTGCGCGCACCCGACCACCCAACAGGCGGCCATCAGGACGACCAGCACGTTCTTCAACATGAGAACCTCCATCACGGCGCGACGTCGCCGAACCACCACCTCGGCCGCAGCCGGTTTGTCGCGCCAGGAAACATCCACACCATAGCAGAGCCATGAGCCCGGTGGTTGGCACCTCCAAAGGTCGCAACCTGTCAATGGACATTCCTTCTCGTCACCGGGCCATGATCGTGCCAGCCAACGTCCTTTTTTTCCGTTCCTGGGTATCGTAGAGCCCGTAGCCTCCTTCCCTCCTTTTGACCGTGACCGTTTCGAGGAGCGGTCGGCATGTTTCGGCCTGTGCCTCGACCCTGACGATCCCGGCTTCAAGGACCGCCTCGACTGTCTCGAAGCGGCGATCTTCTTGCGCAGCTGACGCGCAAGCAAGTGTGGAAGTGTGTACGTGACACCGTTGATGCAGAATGCCCCCGGGCGTGGCCTGGTAGACATCGTTTCCTTTCGGAACCAGTTCCGGCGGTCACGGCGAAAACTTGAGGATGCGTTCGTAGAGGATCTCCTGCATCGCGGGCCCGACTCCGGTCGCGGGCTCGAGGTAGATGCGGGTGAAGACCCCGAGAAGCGTGCTCGAGTTGAGCGTCAGGCGCGTGCAGCCGTCGGGAACAGCGAGTTGCAGACAGTTCTCCTCGTCTCCACAGCTGCGCGAGACCTTGTACGCGTACAGCAGATCCGCAGCCGGATCACCGGCCGGGAGATACGGTGTGGCGGTGTCGAAGAAGCCGCGGTCGTCGATGGCGCCGAGCGTGAGTTGCGCCGTTTCGCTGGCATAGACGTTGGTGTTCATATAGGTCGCTTTGCCGGTGGCGACGTGGTTGACGCCGTAGAGCACCAGGAACTCCCCGTCGTCCAGCCGGATGTCAT
>DATIVB010000347.1:0-2502 GCA_035466375.1 Chondromyces sp. | reverse complement strand
AGCCCTCCTGTATAGTCCCCACCCATGACCACCTTCGGCATCTGGTCGATCCTGCCGCCGGTCGTGGCGCTCGGGTTGGCGCTGTGGAAGAAGCAGATCTACCCGGCCCTCCTGATCGGGCTGTGGATGGGGTGGCTGGTGGTGGACGGCTGGAACCCGATCGCTGCGACCGGGTCGACCGTGGCCTCGATCGTCGCCGTGTTCGAGGACGCCGGCAACACCCGGATCCTGATCTACAGCCTCCTCGTGGGCTCGGTGCTGACCCTGATCTGCGCCACCGGCGGGGTTGATGGCTTCATCGCCCGGGTTGCCGAACGCCGCTGGGTCACCAACCGCCGCCAGGCCCAGATGGTGCCCTTCCTGCTCGGCGTCCTGATCACGGTGGAGAGCTCGATCACGGCCCTGGTGGCGGGAACCGTGGGGCGGCCCCTCACCGACCGTTACCGGGTGAGCCGCGAGAAGCTCGCCTACATCTGCGACTCCACCGCGGCGCCGATCTGCATCCTGGTGCCCTTCAACGGCTGGGGAGCCCTGGTGATCGGACTCCTCGCCGTGCAGGGCGTACCCGACCCCGTGGCGGTGCTGCTCGCCAGCATCCGCTGGAACGCGTACCCGGTGGTGGCGATCCTCCTCGTCCTGGCGACCATTCTCCTGGGCCGCGAGATCGGTCCCATGCGGGCGGCGGAGCGGCGGGCGCAGGAGGAGGGCAAGCTGCTCGCCGACGGCGCCCAGCCGATGGTGGCCGAGGAGGTGCTGTCGGCCACCCCCGACCCGTCCATCACACCCCGCGCCGTCTACCTGGTGCTGCCCGTGGTCGTCATGGTGGGGGCGATCGTGGCGGGGATCCTGATCACCGGCCGGCAGGGGAGCTCACCGGATGCGGGGCTGTGGGAGATGATCCAGGCCAGCTCGGGATCCACCGCGGTGCTGTGGGCCGTGCTGGCGAGCCTCGCGGTCCTGGCCGTGATCGCGCTCGGGCCCTGCCGGATGTCGGGGCGGGTCTTCGTCGAGCACGTGTTCAAGGGCATGAGCGGCATGATCCCGGTTGTCACGCTCCTGGTGCTCGCCTTCGCGCTCGGCGCCGTCGTGCGCGAGCTCGGCACCGGCGCCTACGTGGCGGGCATCATCGGCGGCGCCGCAAGCTCCAAGGTCGCGGTCGCCGGCTCCTTCGCGCTCGCCTCCTTCATGGCCTTCGCCACCGGCACGTCCTGGGGCACCTTCGCCCTCATGGTGCCGATCGCCGTGCCCCTGGCGGCGGCCCTCGACGGCTCGCTGCCGTTGTACCTCGCCGCGGTCCTGGGCGGCGGCGTTTTCGGCGACCACTGCTCGCCGATCTCGGACACCACCATCATCTCGTCGATGGCCTCGGCGTCGGACCACATGGACCACGTCCGCACCCAGATCCCGTACGCGCTCGTCGGCGCGGCGGCTGCGGTCCTGTTCTACTTGATCGTGAGCTGACAAGTTCCGGCTCATCCGGATATCCGTGAGATGGGTGTGTCGATTTCGGATTTCGGATTTCGGATTTCGGATTTCCGCCCACCCACGGAATTTGCGGCGGTATGGGTCCACGGGTCAACTGCGGTCGGGGCAGTGGCTGGTGCAGTGACAGCGGCCGAGGACAGTGGCAGCGGCAGTTAACAGCGACAGTGAACAGCCGCAGCACCAGCGCACAGGTGGGCGCGCGAGCACGAACCCGGTTATCCCCGCGGGTTGAGCAGCCGCCAGGTCATGGCACGCACCTCGTCGAAGGTTGCCAGCACAGCGGCGGTGCCAGGCCCATCGACGACGTCGGCGTGAGCCAGCAGCCGGAGGTGGCTGTCCACCTCCTTGGCCGAGGCGTACGCGATCCGCCAGAAATGCTGCCGGTCCCGCCCGGATCGGCCTTGCCCTTCGGCGAGGTTGGCGGGGGCGGAGCTCGCCGAGCGGATCACCTGGTCTGCGATCGACTTGAGAGGCGCCGGCACCCTCGTGACGAGCTTGATGGCGGTGCCTGCGGCTTGCAGGGCCTTCGAGTGGGCAACGAGTCCAGTCGTCGTACGGGCGTCGAGCATGGTCACCTCCGGGTCGTTACTGGCGCGCCGAGCGCGCCGTGACTCACCCCCGCCAGCGAGCAGGCGATGGCTGACCCCCGCCCACCCTTCCATCTCAGCCGTCGCCTGCGGATCGCTGCCGGCGGCGAGTTCATGCCACTCCTTGATGCCGGTGGGGCAGCCGGAGTCAAGGGTGCTTCGCACCGGCCGCCTCGGCCGGCTTGCCCTTGACATCGGCCGCCCACCGGCTATCGCCTGATGTGAACGACCCGGAGGTGGCCATGCCGCGGTCGCGCCGCCGCCTGCTCGCTGCCCCGGTCGCTGCCCCGGACGCGGCCCTCTGACACTGAAACTGTCACTGAAACTGCCACTGAAACTGCCACTGAAACTGTCACTGCCATCTGCCGCTGTCACTGAAGCTGAATCTGGGCACGGAGACGGGCTGGAGTCGTATCCGATGCCTCCATCC
>DATIVB010000346.1:0-4982 GCA_035466375.1 Chondromyces sp. | reverse complement strand
CAACCGGCGCTCGCGCCGGTTTTTTTTCGCGTCGACGCACGGGGATAGAGGTCAAGAGGTTACGGGGTTAGGGGTTAAGGGGTTAAGGGTCAAGGATCAAGGGTCAGGGGTCCGGCTTCACCTCTTGACCTCTTCACCTCTTCACCCCTTTCCTGGCTGAAAGCCGGCCGCGAGGCCGGCTTTCCTGCAATTCGGGGCCGGACACTCCGTCGCAAGGGACGGACCGCGTGCCCGGCCCCGAATTGCCATGCCGCAGCCGGACGAAAATCGCTTGATTTCCTGCCGCACTTCGGAGAGAATGAATGAGTGTTCATTCATCTTGAGAAACCCTATCATCTCGGTCAAGGAGGTCCGGTGTGGACTACAAAGTAGATTTGCGCGACATCAAGTTCCAGCTTTTCGAGTGGCTCGACCTCGGAGAGATGCTCAAGGCGGAGAAATTCGCCGAATGGGACGAAGAGAACATCGCCATGGTCATCGAGGAGGGTCTCAAGATCGCCAAGGAGCAGATGGCTCCGTGCAACGAGGAGGGCGACCGGGTCGGCGCGAAGTGGAACGACGGGAAGGTGACGCTGCCGGAGTCCTTCAAACCGGTGTGGGACACCGTCCGTGAGGGCGGCTGGATCGGCCTGCTCGCGAGCCCGGAGTTCGGCGGCATGGGGCTGCCGGAAACCGTGGGCACCGCGGTGAACGAGTTCTTCTCCGGTTCCAACCCCTCGCTCTCCCTCTCCCTCATGTTGACGAGGGGCGCGGGTGCGATGATCGAGGGGTTCGGCAACGACGAGCAGAAGGGGTTGTTCGTCGAGAAGCTCTACACCGGCGAGTGGGCGGGCACCATGTGCCTCACCGAGGCGCAGGCGGGATCCGACGTCGGTGCGTCGAAGACCAAGGCGGTCAAGAAAGAGGACGGCCGCTACATGATCTCGGGCGAGAAGATCTTCATCACCGGCGGCGACCACGACCTCGTGGACAACATCATCCACCTGGTGCTCGCCCGCACCCCGGACGCCCCGGCCGGCACCAAGGGATTGTCGCTGTTCATCGTCCCCAAGGTCCGGGTCAACCCCGACGGCTCCCTCGGCGAGCCCAACGACGTCTACACCAACAACATCGAGGAGAAGATGGGCATCCACGGCTCGCCCACCTGCACCCTCGTCTTCGGTCAGAAGGACGCCTGCGAGGGCTTCCTGCTCGGCGAAGAGCTGGAAGGCATGAAGCTGATGTTCCACCTGATGAACGCCGCCCGCATCGAGGTCGGGCTGCAGGGTTCGGCGGCCGCAGGCGCCGCCCACCAGCAGGCTCTGTCCTATGCCCACGAGCGGCTGCAGAGCCGGCACTGGAAGGAACTCCGGAACCCGGAGGCGCCGCAGGTGCCCATCGTCGAGCACCCCGACGTGCGGCGCATGCTGCTGAGCTCCAAGGCCTACACCGAAGCCATGCGGGCACTGCTCTTCCAGGCCTCGTTCTACACCGACATGTCCCACATCACCGAGGGTGAGGAGGCCGAGCGCTACCACAGCTACGTGGAGATGCTGACGCCGATCTGCAAGGCGTGGTGCTCCGAGTGGGGCGTGCAGGTGACCCACTGGTGCCTCCAGGTCCACGGCGGCTACGGCTACACCAGCGACTACCCCGCCGAGCAACTGATGCGCGACGCGGAGATCGCGACCATCTACGAGGGGACCAACGGCATCCAGGCACTGGACTTCGTGGCCCGCAAGCTGCCCATGAACAACGGCAAAACGATTCGCGAGCTGCTCGGCCGCGCCGAGGCCACCTTCAAGAAGGCCAAGGGCGACCCGGAGCTGATGGAGCCGGCGTGGATGCTGGCCGCAGCCCTCAAGCAGATCGAGACCATCTCCAAGGAGATCACCAAGCGCCCCGACGGGATCCAGCTCATCCTGCTCAACGCGCCACCGCTGCTCGACATGGTGGGCACGGTCCTCGGCGCCCACTTCCTCCTCGATCAGGCGATGCTCGCCAAGGAGAAGCTGGCCGCGATCCTCGCGGACAAGGGCGTGGCGACGGACGACAAGAAGGCCTACAAGAGCTTCCTCCAGGACAACGAGGAGGCGGCCTTCTACCACAACAAGGTGCAGACCGCGATCCACTTCGCCTACCGGGCATTGCCGACCGTGGCGGCCAAGGGTGCGGCCATCCGCTCGGGCGAGAAGGCGCCGTTCTACGCGATCATGTAGCAATTCTGACCGCCGCAGGGCCGGCGGTCAGAATTGCAGCGCCGCGGGCGCAGCCCGCGGCGACTGGGAACAAACTCCGAGCCCCCGCGGTCCCCGCGGGGGCTCGTTGCAATTCGTCACGCCGGTCCGCCGGCGGGGCGAATTGCTACGCGATGGTCACATCCTTGCAGAGGTAGACGTCCTGGATGGCGTTGAGCAGCGTCACGCCGTCCTTCATCGGCTTCTGGAAGGCCTTGCGGCCCGAGATCAGACCCATGCCGCCGGCGCGCTTGTTGATCACCGCCGTCGTCACCGCCTGCGCGAGGTCGTTGTCGCCCGAGGCGCCGCCTGAGTTGATGAGCCCGGCGCGACCCATGTAGCAGTTGACCACCTGCCAGCGGGTGAGCTCGATGGGATTGTCCGGCACCAGCGTGCCGTACACCAGGGGACTGGTCTTGCCGAAGCCGATGGCGGTGTAGCCGCCGTTGTTGGTCGCCTGCTTCTGCTTGATGATGTCGGCCTCGATGGTGACCCCGAGGTGGTTGGCCTGGCCGGTGAGGTCGGCGGCACTGTGGTAGTCGACGCCGTCCTTCTTGAACGCCGGGTTGCGCAGGTAGCACCACAGGACGGTGACCATTCCGAGCTCGTGCGCCTCCTGGAAGGCTTCCGAGATCTCCATGATCTGGCGGCGGCAGTTCTCGGAGCCGTAGTAGATCGTCGCCCCGATGGCGGCCGCACCGAGGTTCCAGGCCTGCTCGACCGACGCCCACAGCGTCTGGTCGTAGCCGGTCGGGTAGGTCAACATCTCGTTGTGGTTGATCTTGACCAGGAATGGGATCTTGTGGGCGTACTTTCGCGACACCGACCCGAGCACGCCGAGCGTCGAGGCCACCGCGTTGCAGCCGCCCTCGATGGCCAACCTGACGATGTTCTCCGGGTCGAAGTACTCGGGGTTGGGGGCGAAGGACGCCGCCGCCGAGTGCTCGATGCCCTGGTCCACCGGCAGGATCGAGATGTAGCCGGTGCCGGCCATGCGACCGGTGTTGTAGATCCGCTGCAGGGACGCCATCATCTGCGGCGAGCGGTCGCTGAGTGCGACGACCCGGTCGATGAAGTCGGGCCCCGGCAGGTGGAGCTGCGTGCTGGAGATCCCGCTGCAGGTGTAGTCGAGAAGCGACGCCTGGTCTCCGAGTTGTTTCCTGATGGTGTCTATCATCATGTCCTCCCGTGTGCAGGTCACATTGTACGGCATCCGGAAAAACGTTCAAACGTTGGAACGTTGAACGTTACAACGTTCCACCCACCCACCCGGGGGGTCACGGAACGACACGGAGACCCCACGACGCGAAGGAGTTCTCTGACGTTCCGCCTTTGCGCCTTGATACGTTCGCGTCGAAAGGGTGGGCGGGGGCAACGTTCTAACGTTCTAACGTTCAGCGGGTTTGCCGCGGCCGTAACGAATCAGGAAGAGCACAGCCAGGAGCGTGCCTTTGACGACGGTGGTGGAGGCGATGGCGAACCACACGGCCTCGACGCCCCAGCCGCCCGCGACCAACCACCCGGCCAGCGGCACCCGGACCGCGGTCAGGGCCACGACCGTCGCCGCCGGGACCCCGGTCCAATGGGCGCCGGCGAAAGCGCCGAGCATGACCACCTCGGCGGCCATGAAGAGCTGGGTCATGCCCACCAGCAGCACGTAGGTCGCGCCCGCCGCAACTACCTCCGCGTCGTTCGAGAAGACCCTGACCGCAGCCTCCGGGAAGGTCACCAGCAGCAGGGTGACGGCACCGACCGGGAGGCAGGTGATGAAGAGCGCCCGCCAGGCGCAGCGGACTGCCCGCCCCCGCTCGCCGGCGCCGAGATTCTGGCCCACCAGCGTGGTCGCCGCGGCGCCCATGCCGGCACACACGAAGTAATTGAGCACCTCGAGCTTGTGACCCACCCCCAGGGCCGCCACCGCCGGGGTGCCGAAGGAGGTGACGACGCGGGTCAGGAAGATGTAGATCAGCGAAAAAAGCGCGCCCTCCATCGCGAGTGGGAATCCCACCCGGATGGCACGCCAGGTTTCGGCGAGCGGCGGACGGACCAGATCGAGCACCACCGGCCGCACGCCGAGCCTGCCGAGAAGCACCCAGCCCCGGGCCGCAGCTACCAACCAGGCCAGGGAGGTCGCGAGCGCGGCGCCGGTGACCCCGAGGGGCGGCAGCGGCCCAGCGCCGAAGATCAGCACCGGGTCGGCGACCAGGTTCACCCCGGCGGCCGCCGCCAAAAGCCGCAGCGGCGTTCGCGCATCGCCGACCGCGCGAAACGCCGCCTGCAGCCACGCGAAGAGGAAGTACAGCGGCATGCCGGCGAAAATCACCAGCATGTATCGCATCCCGGCCTCGGTGACGAGCGCGTCCGTACCCATGAAAACGAACGTGGCGTGGCTCGCGAGCAGGCCGACCGCCGAAACCAGGGCCGCGCTCCAGACGCCGAGGTTGAGGCCCGCCGAGGCCGACCGCCGCGCCCCGACCGGGTCGTCCGCGCCGACCGCCCGGGCGAGCACCGCGCCCGACCCGGCGGCGGCACCCTCCCCCAGGGTCTGGGCGAGCCACATCGTGAAGCCGGCAGTGGAGGCAGCGGCGAGTGCCACCGGCCCCACCCTACCCAGCCAGAAGGTGTCGACCACCAGGAAGCCGGCCTGCAGCAGCGCCGCCATCGCGGCCGGGGCCCCGAGGTACAGCACCGCGCGGTCGATCGATCCCGAGACCATCAGGGCGCGGTAGCGGAGAACCTCAGTCACGGCGCAGGAGCTTAGCAGGC
>DATIVB010000345.1:0-8660 GCA_035466375.1 Chondromyces sp. | reverse complement strand
GTGGTTGCCGGGTACGGCGATGACCGGGGCCGTCTCCGGGAGCTCGGCCACGAAGTCGCGGGCGAGCTCGAACTGCCGCTTCCGGGCCCGCTGGGTGAGGTCCCCGGAGATCACCACCAGCGTCGGCTGCAGCTCCGAGATCACGTCCAAGAGCGGCCGCACCGTCTCCCACGCCACCGCCCCGAAGTGGAGGTCCGAGAGGTGGACGATGCGGATCACGCTGACCTCACCCTACGCCCGCTGGTCCGCCGACTGTACGGGGACGCGGACCCTGCACGCCTCGTGGCGGCTGCAGATCTCGAGCGGCGACTCGATCTCGAGGACCTCGCCGTCGACGACCACCCCGTTCTCCGTCGGGACCGTGATCGAAGCCCGCTCCACCAGGTGGACCTCCAGCTCGTCGACCTCCTTCGGTCCGAAGAGGATCGCCTTGAGCAGCAGGGCCGCCAGCGACAGCGGCCGAATGGAGCGCGGCACGTACACCGCGAGCCGCCCGCCGTCGAGCTGCCGCGCTTCGGCGAGCCTCGGCAGCGCGTTGTTGGCGACGACCAGCAGCGGGACGCGGTGCTCGAGGCGGCTTCCGTCGAGCTGCAGCTCGAGCCGCTGCACCCGCCACGTGCTCAGCACCCGCCACATGGACGACGCCGTGTCCGCCGCCCACCGCAGAGGCGCCGGCCAGCCCGGGTGGCGGAGGCGGCGGCGGGCCTTCAGCCGTGCCAGCTCGGCGTAGACGCCGACGACGCAGGCGTTGAGAAACAGCTCGCCGTTGACCTCGCCGGTGTCGATGGCGCGGTCCTCGCCCTCGGCCAGCACCGCCACCGCGCCCTCCAGATCGAGGGGGATCTTGAGATCGCGGGCGAGGTGGTTGATGGTCCCGAGAGGCAGGACGCCGAGGGTGTGACCGGTGCCCGCAACAGCCCCGGCGACGGTGCGGACGGTGCCGTCGCCGCCGGCCGCCACCACCAGCGACGGGCGCGGCGGGAGCCCGGCTTCGAGGGTCGCCTCGAGGTTGCCGGGCTCGACCGCCTCCACGGTCGCGCGGACGGACCGCGCCGCGAGCAGCTCCCGCAGCTCGGTCAGCGTCGACTCGCCGGCGCAGCGCCCGCAGGCGGTGTTGACGAACACCACGCACGGCGGTTGCTCGGTCGCGCTCAAGACCCCGGCTCCGAGTCGGTCACGGGCGGGCTGCGCCCGGTGGGAGAACGCCGTGCAGCCCTTGCAGCTGCTGCGACACCAGGCTCATGGCGCGATGGGCGTCGGGTCCGCGGCACTCGAGCTCGAGGATCGAGCCGCGGAGGTTCATCAGCGCCGCCACGTACGACGCCAGGGCGGACCTGCAGCCGTCGCTGATCACGATCTCGGCTCCCGTCAGCTCGCAGATGCCGGCGACGCGCTGCGCGAGCTCGAGGCTCAGCTCTCCAGGTGGGAACGGCACCACGGCGCAGGCGTCGGGCCCCGGTTCGGACAGGTCGAGAAAGTGGTGCGGGCAGGAGGGTGGATGAGTGGCCATGGTGCGATCGTCGGACGGGGGAGTCGGGGCCGCCATCGGGTGAAACCCCTATTTGAGATCGAGCGCGATCGGGCCGCAGCGCGAGCCCGAGCGCCCGCAACAATGGGGCCGGCGGTGGCCGCGGGCCTCGGCGCCGACCTGACCCGACCTGAGGGCGGGCTGCTCAAACCCCAGCCCGAGCCCGTTACCGTTGTCGTTATCTAAGATCCGGGTTCCACTCCCGGATCGACCTTGCCACGATGCCAGCATGGTGATCCTGCGGAGGAGCTGGTCTTGTCCTCGAGCCACGAGGGCATCGTCATACGGAATCGATCGCAATCTCGTACATGTCGAGCCTCTCGACACCGAGGAACATGACACTCTCACTCTCAGGAGGCGTCGGGTATCGGTAACGGCAACGAGAACGGGCTCGGGCTGGGGCTCGGGAGGGGAAGGAGCGCCGCCACTTTGCGAAGAAGTTACGCGGCGACGGGGATCACTCGACCCCCGGGCCCTCCACCCTTCGGTCGGCGCCGGCGGGCGTCTCGGGCCACTCGATGACGTAGCAGCGGCGTCCGTCGACCTCGATGATGCCTTTCTCGACTCCGGGCTTCTTCGCGTCGCGGCTGCGGGCCGTCTCGTCGTCGGTGGCATTGCGGATCGGCTCGGCCGTCTCGGCGTCGTAGAGCACCGGAGCCTCGAAGTTGAGGCCCGGGTCGGTGTCATAAGCCGGCTTCTTCATGGTCGAGATCCTCCTCGCGGGCATCTCACCAGGGGCTGCCGGAGTCGGACAATCGGGCGCTCGCCCCGATTGGGCGTCGGGGCAGACCGGAGCCTGGGCCGCGGCCCGAGGAGCGGCCGGCAAGGCGGCAGACGGCGACCGCCTGCGACCGGGACCGGACCCAGCTCGAAACCGGAGGACACCCGGTGGCTCTGCGCAGCTTCCGGCGGCACGATGACGATCACCGGGCGCCGTCCGGGCTCTCGGCGAAGAAGGAGGAGGAGTGTGGAGGCCGCAAGCAGCGCCGCCGGCAGCACCACGCGCCGGAAATTCCTGCGCCCGGCCGACGGACGCCTGGTGGGCCTGGAGATGGTGCCTTTGAGGACGGAGCGGTTCCGCCTCCGCCGCACCGACGAGGCGGAGACGGCCTGGCTGGCCGCGACCATGGACCGGGAGTGCAGGGCGCAGGGAACGCGCATCGAGCGCGGCGCCGACAAAACCCTGGTGCTCCGCTGGTGAGCATCCGGCCGCGGCTCGCCGGCGCCGGCGAGAGAACGGGCCGCGGCAGCGCCCTGGAAGGGAGTGAGTCATGCCGGAGATTCCGGACGTCGAGATCTACAAGAGATACATCGACGCGACCTCGCTGCACCGCAGGGTCGCGCACGCGATGGTGCGCGACACGCGCCTGCTCGAGTGCTCGCCGTCCACCCTGCGCCGGCACCTCCAGGGGCACCGCCTGACGGAAACCCGCCGCCACGGCAAGTACCTCTTCGCCCACCTCGAGCACGGCCCGTGGCTGCTGCTGCACTTCGGAATGACCGGTCGCCCGGTCGCCTGGGAGGCGGGGTCGGAGGAGCCCGACTTCGTGCAGCTCCGGCTCGACTTCGACGACGGCCGCCACCTCGCCTACCGCAACACCAGAAAGCTCGGCACCCTGGGCATCGTCGACGAACCCGAAAGCACCATCCGCGAGCACGATCTCGGCCCGGACGCGCTCGAGCTCGATCTGGACGGCTTCCGGGAGCGGCTCGAGGGGCGGCGCGGGGCTCTCAAGCCGACCCTCATGAACCAGACGGTGATCGCCGGTCTCGGCAATGTCTGGACCGACGAGATCCTGTTCCAGGCGCGGCTCCACCCGGAGACGCCGGTGGCGGACCTCGACACGGCGACCGAGCGGAAGCTGTTCAAGACCATGCGCCGCGTGGTGGGCGAGGCGATCGGGTTCAAGGCGGACCCGGATCGGGCGCCGTCCCGCTATCTGGTGCAGCGCCGCGATCCGGGGGCACCGTGCCCCGGCCGCTGCTCGGGCGAGGTCGAGAAGATCACCGTTTCCGGGAGGGCGGGGTACTACTGCCCGCGGTGCCAGACCCGTGAAAGCTGAGCGGCCGGCAGGCCCTGTGGCGTTCGTGGTGCGGGCGGCCGTAGACTGGCCGCGGTGCCGGTCATGACCCTCGACGCCTACGTCCCACCGCGGTCCGGTCTCTGGAGCGGCAGAGTCGACGACGAGAACGTCCGCGAAGCCCTGCGCTGGCACCAGGTCGTGGAGCGGCTGGATCTGCGCCAGCCGCCGACGCCCGGCGGTGGCGGTTTCTGCTTCATCGGCTACGGCTGCGACCGCGGGGTCGAGCGGAATCTCGGCCGGCCGGGGGCCGCCCGGGGCCCCGACGCCATTCGCGGCCAGCTCGGCAACCTCCCGGTCGGCTTCAGCGACACGGTGAGTCTCCTCGACGGCGGCGACATCTCGGGTGTCGGAGGGGTGGAACGCGCGCAGGAGGCGCTGGCCGCGGCGGTCGCCCGCATCGTCGAGCAGGGGTACTTCCCGGTCGTGCTTGGCGGTGGACACGACCTCGCCTTCGGTCACTGGCTGGGGCTCGAGCGGACGGTGGGGCGACGGCGTCGGCTCGGTGTGCTGAGCTTCGACGCCCACTTCGACCTCAGGCCCGCGACGGCAGGCGCCAACTCGGGCACCTCCTTCTCCCAGATCGCCGAGCACTGCCGTGCCGACGGCGGCGAGCTGCGGTACCTGTGCATCGGCGTGCAGCGCTCCGCCAACACGGTGCGCCTGTTCCATCGGGCGGAAGAGCTCGGGGTGGGTTGGGTGCTCGCCAGAGACATCTCGGAACCGAGGCTGCCGGAGGTCGAGGCGCGCATCGACAGCCACCTCGAAGGTCTCGACGCCGTCTACGTCACCGTGTGCGCGGACGTCATGTCCTCCGCGTTCGCGCCCGGAGTCAGCGCCCCGCAGCCGCTCGGCCTCACTCCCGAGACGGTCCTGCACCTTCTCAAGCACGCCCTGGCGTCCGGCAAGGTGGTGAGCTTCGACGTCGCCGAGGTGTCGCCGCGCTTCGACAGCGACAACAACACCGCCAAGGTGGCGGCGATCTTCGTGTATGCGCTGGTCGAGGCCCTGCTGAGCCCGGAACAGCGGATCCGTTGAGCCGGAGGCGTCAGCCTTCGCGGCGGGGCTCGCCGGGGAGCGGCATCGCCAGGAGGTGGCGGTAACGGGCCACCAACCGATAAACGGCCGATCCAAACCACCGCATCGGCGGCACTCCGGCCAGACGCGACAACCAGCGCCACCCGGGGAGCGCAGCGAGGATCCTCCGCCAGGCGGCGTACCCCTGCAACAGGCGCCCCGAGGGCGTGCGGACCATCATCGTGGAACGGTGGACCTCGCGCGGTGCCGGCAGCTCGTCGTCGGCAGTGGAGCGGAAGTCGCGGAAGTCGAGGCGCTCCTCGTCGTCGCGCCGCTCGCTCCAGGAGCGGGAGCGGCGGCAGATGGGACAGTCCCCGTCGTACCAGACCTCGAGCTTTGGCTGCTGCGTCATGATGCTCCCTTCAGCGCACACCGGCCCCGCAGACCGGGCCGCCCCTCAAGCCGAACCGCTCGCCGCCGACACAGCTACCGGGCCTGCCCGTGAAAGATCCTCGGGAGCAACCTGGGGGGCTTCGAAGAAACCGACCCGGAGCAGACCCGAGGCCTCAAGGGGTGGGAACCGGGTGCAGGCGGCGGCGGCGGGGCGCCATCATGAAAATGGACGCCGCGGATGCGCTGCACCGGTGCAGTGGGCCGCGCGCGCCTATGGAGGCACGACATGGAGATACCGCTGCAGCTGCAGTTCCGGAACCTCGAGCCCGACCGGAGGGTCGAGGAGAAGATCCGGCACCGCGTGTCCCGGCTGGACACCATGTGCGACGACCTCGTCTCGTGCCGGGTGCTGGTGGGCAAGCCGCACGAGCACACCACGAGCGGCAGCCCGTGGCGAGTCAAGATCGAGCTGCGGGTGCCGCCTGGGCACGAGTTGGTGGTGCACAAGAAACCTGGCGACCACGACCTCGAGGACTCTCTCGAAACCGTGGTCAACAACGCCTTCGACGCCGCCGAGCGGCAGCTCAAGGAGCTCGTCGACCGGCGCCGCCACGACGTCAAGCAGCGGACCGCGGAGCCGTGGGCGCTGGTGGTGCGCCTGCACCCCGACGAGGACTACGGCTTCCTCAAGACCTCGACCGGGCGGGACATCTACTTCCACCGCAACTCGGTCGCCGGCGACCAGTACGACAGGCTCGAGATCGGCACCAGGGTGCGCTTCGAGGAGACCATGGGCCGCGACGGCCCGCAGGCGACCACCGTCCAGATCCTCGGCAAGCCCGGCGCGACGCCCGCGGGCGACGACGAGCCGCCCGCGCGCGCCGAGCCGCCGCGCGACTGGCAGGCGTGACAGGGGCCGGTGCCGACAGGCGCCGGAACCGGGAAAGGACAGGAACATGGCCAGGTGCAGAACATGTGGGAACGACTACGACAAGGCATTCGCCGTGGAGATGAACGGCGAGCGCCACTACTTCGACTCCTTCGAGTGCGCGATCCACGCGCTGGCACCCCGGTGCCCGGTGTGTGATGTGGGGATGGTGGGCCACGGCGTCGAGTCCGACGGCGTCGTCTACTGCGGCGCCCACTGCGCGCAGCGCGCCGGGGTCGGCGGACTCAACGTACGGGTGGACAGCGGTAGATCGTCGTGAACCGCAGGTCGGGCAACGAGGCGGCAGCCGCTGCCGCCCGTGACGACCTCGGGTAGGCCCCGAAGACGAACGAAGCACGCGCCCTCGCGACGCTGCGACGCGGGCGGAACGGAGGAATGGCTGATGCTCGAGAAAATATTGCGAACGACCGACGACACGGCCGCACTGGTCTTGAGGCTGGTGCTCGCGGTGGTCATCTTCCCGCACGGCGCCCAGAAGCTGCTCGGCTGGTTCGGCGGCAACGGTTTTTCGGGGACCATGGATTTCTTCACCGGGACCATGGGCATCCCGTGGATCTTCGCGCTGCTGGTGGTGCTGGCCGAGTTCTTCGGCTCCCTCGGCCTGCTGGTGGGGCTGCTCACCCGGGTCGCAGCGGCCGGCATCGGCATGGTGATGGCGGGAGCGGTGTTCATGGTCCACCTGCCGCACGGCTTCTTCATGAACTGGCAGGGCAACAAGGCGGGCGAGGGCTTCGAGTTCCACCTCCTCGTCCTGGCCATCGTCGTGGCGCTGCTGATCAAGGGCGGGGGACGCTGGTCGCTCGACGGTGTCCTCGCACGCCGCGCCTCACGGCGGACCTGAGGGGCTGCGTCCCTCCGGCGCCCGGGACGCCGGCCGCTCAGGAGCCCGGGTCGTAGCTGATGCGGTAGATGGCGCCGGCGTAGTCGTCGGACACCAGCAGCGACCCGTCCGGGAGCTGCAGCAGGTCCACCGGCCGGCCCCAGACGGCGTCGCCCTGCAGCCAGCCCTCGGCGAAGACCTCGTAGGGCAGTTCATCGCCGCCGTCGGGTTCGACCATCATGATCCGGTAGCCGATCTTCTCGGAGCGATTCCACGAGCCGTGCTCGGCGATGAAAATGCGCCCCCGGTAGCGGGCCGGAAACTGCTCGCCGGTGTAGAACAGCATGCCCAGGGCCGCCACGTGGGGGCCGAGCTCGCGGGCCGGCGGCACGGTCTCGGAGCAGGGCCGGCGGGAGCCGAACTCGGGGTCGGAGATGCCGTCGCCGTGGCAGTAGGGGAAGCCGAAGTGCAGCCCCTTCTCCGGCGCCCGGTTGAGCTCGTCTGGCGGGCGGTCGTCGCCGAGCCAGTCCCGCCCGTTGTCGGTGAACCAGAGCACGCCGCTGCCGGGGTGCCAGTCGAAGCCCACCGAGTTGCGCACGCCGTGGGCGAAGATCTCGAGCTCGCTGCCGTCCGGTTTCATGCGCATGATGGTGGCGAAGCGGTCGTCCTCCTCGAGGCAGATGTTGCACGGAGCGCCCACCGGCACGTAGAGGTACCCGTCCGGGCCGAAGGCGATGTGCTTCCAGCCGTGGTGGGTCTCGTCGGGGAAGTCGTCGCGTACGGTCACCGGTGGCGGCGGGTTCTCGAGCCGTTCCTCGATGTCCGGAAAACGCAGCACCCGGCTGACCTCGGCCACGTAGAGGTCGTTGCCGCGGACCGCGACGCCGTTGGGCATCTGCAGGCCGTCTGCGATCCGCAGCACCCGGTCCGCGCGGTGGTCCCCGTCGTCGTCGCGCACCGCCCACACCGAGTCGCCGTCGCGGTTGCCCACGAAGACCGTGCCGCGGGGCCCGAGGGCCAGGGAACGGGCGTCGTCCACCCGCGCGAAGACCTCGGCGGTGAAACCCTCCGGGAGCCGCAGGTCGGCCACCGGCAGTGCGGGCTGTCCACCTCCCGCCTTGTCGGGCGGTGAAATGCCGAGCACCACGTCACACCCCGTCCACACCACGAGGCACGCCCCCGCCGCCACCCGCCGCAGAAACGGGAAGATCTCGTTGCGAGTCACCACAGCACACCTCCTGCGCCGCCGTTTCGTGCCGCGGCGCCGCACGGCGCGGCTCCGACGAGACCGGATCCGCGCCGGGCCGGGCCGGTCACGGCTAGGGAAACCTGATCAGCGGCTTGAGAATACCGTCCTCCTTGGTGTCCATCATACGAAAGGCCTTCTCGATCTCGTCGAAGCCGAACTCGTGGGTGGTCAGAGGAGTCGGGTCGACCCGGCCGCTCTGGAGCAGCCGCATCAGCCGCTTCATCCGCACCTTGCCGCCGGGGCAGAGCCCGGTACGGATGGTCTTGTCGCTCATGCCCACGCCCCACTCGAGGCGCGGGATCTTGACCCAGTCGCCCTCGCCGAAGTAGCCGACCACCGAGATGGTGCCGCCGGGGCGCGTCGCCTTGATGCAGCCCTCGAAGGTGGCCTGGGCCCCGAGGGCCTCGATGGCCGAGTCGACGCCCTCGCCGCCGGTGAGGCGCAGGATCTCCTCGACCGCGTCGGCCTCCTTGAAGTCCACGATGACATCCGCGCCGAAGTGGCGGGCGAGCTTTTTGCGTTCGGGCATGGACTCGACGGCGATGATCAGGCCGGCCCCCTGGAGCCGCGCGCCCACCGTCGCCATCAGCCCCACCGGTCCCTGCGCGAAGACGGCCACCGTG
>DATIVB010000344.1:0-2082 GCA_035466375.1 Chondromyces sp. | reverse complement strand
CCCCTGCCGGGGAAGCCCATGCGGTTGATCAGGGAGCGGCGCTCGACGAGCCTGAAGACCCGCGGCTGCGGGTTGCCGGGCTGGGGCTCGGGGGTCACCGTGCCGACCTCGATGTGGCCGAAGCCGAGGCAGGCCAGGCCTCGCCAGGCCTCGCCGTCCTTGTCGTAGCCCGCGGCCAGCCCGACCCGGTTCGGAAAGCGCAGGCCGCACACCTCCACCGGTTCGGCGCCGGGCGCGGCAAACCTGGAGGCCACGGCGGCCCGCAACCCGGGAGTGCGCCCGACTCTGGCGATGGCGGCTAGTGACAGCCCGTGCGCCTTCTCCGGGTCGAGCTTGAACAGCGCCGAGCGGAAGGCGGGATAGAGAAGGCCGGTCATCAGTCGGCGTCGATCATACGCAGCTCCGCCGGCAGCGGCGACGGACGGTGCGGTGCGATCCGGCTGCGCAGCCGCACCGGCGCCGCGGTGCGGCTCCGCATCCGGAGGTTGAGGAACTCCACGAAGACCGAGAACCCCATCGCGAAGTAGATGTAGCCCTTGGGGATGTGCTGGCCGAGACCCTCGGCGGTCAGGGACATGCCGATCAGCAGCAGGAAGCTGAGCGCCAGCATCTTGATCGTCGGGTGGTCCTCGACGAAGTCCGAGATCGGCCCCGCGGCCACCATCATCACCAGCACCGCGATCACCACCGCCGCGACCATCACCGGCAGGTGCTCGGCCATGCCGATGGCGGTGATCACCGAGTCGAGCGAGAACACGATGTCGAGCACCATGATCTGCGTGATGACGCCGGCGAATGTCACCGCCGGCCCGCCTTCGCGCCCCTTCTCCCCGCCCTCCAGATTGTGGTGGATCTCGAAGGTCGCCTTGGCGAGCAGGAAGAGCCCGCCGCCGAAGAGCACGACGTCGCGGGCCGTGACGACGTGCGCTCCTACGGTGAACAGCCGGGCGGTCAGGTGCGACAGCCACGCCAGCGAGGCCAGCAGCAGGATGCGGGTCACCATGGCGCCCGCGAGGCCCAGGGTGCGCGCCCGCGGCCGCTGCGCGGGCGGCAGCCGCCCCGACAGGATCGAGATGAAGATGATGTTGTCGATGCCGAGCACGATCTCGAGCGCAGTCAACGTCCCGAGCGCGATCCAGGCCTGCGGGTCGGTGATCCAGGAAAACATGAAGCAGCCTCCGCGTGTGCGGATGCAGCTTAACCCGGACTGGTCATTGCGCGGCGGCGGCGCGCCGGTGGACAATGAGGGCGTGCAGCTCACTCTCGTCGGCCACAGCACCGTGCTCATCGAGTGCGCCTCCGCCCGCATCCTCACCGATCCTTTCTTCGGCGCCATCGGCAGTCTGGTGCAGACCCGCGTCGCGCCGCCCGGCCTCGGCCGCGACGAGGTCGGCCGGCTCGACGGCGTCCTCGTATCCCACCGCCACTGGGACCACACCGACCGCCGCTTCTTCCGCGCCCTCGATGCCGCGGTGCCGGTGCTCGTTCCTCCCGGCTCGGCGCTCGCGATGCGCCTCCGGGGCGTGCGCAAGCCGACGCCGCTGGAGCCCTGGCAGAGCGTCGAGATGGGCGGCGCGGTCGTCACCGTGGTGCCTGCCGAGCACTCGGTGCGGGCCGTCGGCTACGTCGTCCAGGACCTCGACGCCTGCGTCTATTTCGCCGGGGACACCCTCCACCGCCCGTTCATGGCCGAGATCGGCCGCCGCTTCGCCATCGACGCGGCCCTGATGCCGGTGGTCGCCCACCGCGTTCCCACCACCATGGGCGAGCAGGGCGCTGTGGACGCCGTGCGCGACCTGCAGCCGCGGGCCGTCATCCCCATCCACTTCGGAGTGCGTCCCCGCAACTGGCTGCTGCGCAGCCGCCAGAGCGCCAAGGGCTTCGAGCGCCGGCTGCGCGAGGCCGGCCTTCGGACCCGCGTCGTCCACCTCGCCGAAGGCGCGAGCTGGGAAATTCCTCCGCGCAGCACCGAGCCAAACGGCGCCGCCGGAGAATCGTAAGCGGCGCGCCTCCGGACGGCGGGCATCTCCAGACTCACCGGTGCAGGCGGGACGCCTGCACCACCACGAGCGCCGGCACGCC
>DATIVB010000343.1:0-5363 GCA_035466375.1 Chondromyces sp. | reverse complement strand
GACCTGTCGTTGTCGCCGACCCTGACGCAGGCGATGACGGGTCTGGGGGTGCTGCTGGGGACGGCGGGGTACATGAGCCCGGAGCAGGCGCGGGGCAAGCCGGTGGACCGGCGGGCGGACATCTGGTCGTTCGGCTGCATTCTGTACGAGATGCTGACCGGCCAGCGGCTGTTCACCGGGGAAACGGCGACGGACGTGATCGGTGCGGTGGTGCACAAGGAGACGGACCTCGACGAGCTGTCCCCCAGGGTGCCGGGGCGGATCCGGCGGCTGCTCGAGCGCTGTCTGGAGAAGGACGTCAACCGCCGTCTGCAGTCCATCGGCGAGGCGCGGATCGCGCTTCAAGAATGGCTCGAGAACCCTGCGGAGGAGGCCGGCGTCGCGGCGGCGACGGCGGCCCCGGCCTGGCGGCGCTGGCTGCCGTGGACGGTCGCCGCCGCCGCCGTGCTGCTCGTCCTCGCGCAGGTCCTTGGATTGCTCGGGGGCCGACCGGCGGCCGAGCCGGTCCGCCGCTCCACCATCGAGGTCGGCGAAGAGGGGCTCTTCTCCGGCTTCGGCACCAGCGCGGTGCTGTCGCCCGATGCGCGCATGCTGGCCTACGTCACCGGCTCGGGCAACGAGGGCGGCAACATCCTGCTGCGTCATCTCGACCGATTCGGGGCGACGGCCATCGCCACCGGCGGGGCCGGATCGGCGCCCTACCAGCCCTTTTTCTCGCCGGACGGCGCGTGGCTCGGCTACGTCACGCCGACCGAGCTCAAGAAGGTCTCCACCGCCGGCGGCGCGCCCATCACGCTGTGCAAGGTGGATCTCAGCCGGGGGGCGACCTGGGGCGCCGACGAGACCATCGTCTTCGTGCCGTCGCCGCGCAGCGGGCTCATGCGCGTGTCGTCGGCGGGCGGCCAGCCGCAGCCCGTGACCGAGCTCGCCGAGGCCGACGTCAGCCACCGCTGGCCGCAGTGGCTGCCCGACGGCAAATCGGTGCTGTTCACGTCGATCACCAACGACGTGGACAACTTCGAGGGAGCCAGCCTCGAGGTGGTGGACGTGGCGACGGGCGAGCGCACGATCGTGCACCGTGGCGGCTACCACGGCCGGTACGTGGCCACCGGGCACATTCTCTACGTTCACGAGGGGACGCTGTTCGCGCTGCCCTTCGACCTCGGGAAGCTCGAGGCCCGCGGCTCCCAGATGCCGGTGCTCGAGGACCTCGACTCGACGGTGGTCCAGGGGGCCGCGCAGTTCGACGTGTCCGACAACGGGGTGCTGGTCTACGCCTCGGAGTCGCAGCAGGGCGACCCCTTCCCGGTGGTCTGGGTCGACCGCTTCGGCCGCACCGAGCCGCTGTGGTCGGAGCACGGGCTGTACGCCAACCCGGAGCTCTCGCCCGACGGTACGAGGCTGTCCCTGTCCATCCTCCGCGGCAACAACATGGATGTCTGGATCTACAATCTGGAGCGCAACGTGGCGACGCGGTTGACCTTCGACGAGGGCTACGACGCCGACCAGGTCTGGTCGCCCGACGGCCGCTTCATCGCCTTCAGCTCGAACCGCGGCAGCGGCAACAACGCGATCTACCGCAAGGCGGCGGACGGCTCGGGCGACGTGGAGCTGTTGATCGAGCCCGGAGAGCTGCCGGCGCTCTACCCGACCTCCTGGTCTCCCGACGGTCAGTGGCTCGCGCTGTGGACGGCCAACTCGGACATCTTCGTCGCGCGGCTCGACGGCGGTGCGCCGGAGCCCTACCAGGCGACCGAGTTCGGCGAGTTCAACCCGAGCTTCTCGCCCGACGGGCGCTGGATGGCCTACGACTCCAACGAGTCCGGCCGGCTCGAGATCTACGTGCGCGCCTTTCCGGCGGGGGGCGGCAAGTGGCAGGTGTCCGACGGCGGCGGCGCGCTGGCCCGCTGGTCGAAAAACGGCCGCGAGCTCACCTACCGAACCGACGACGGCATCATGGTGGTCGAGGTGGACGGCAGCCGCGACACCTTCGAGGTCGGCACCCCCCGCAAGCTCTTCGAGGGGCCCTTCCTCGGCGGTTCGACGGGCATCGCGGTCGGCGGCTACGTTTTCCCCGACTACACCGTGAGCCGCGACGGCGAGCGCTTCGTGATGTTCGCGGGCCGCGACGAGACCAGCCGGCCGACCTCGGTCCGGCTCGTGACCAGCTGGTTCGACGAGCTGCGGCGCCTCACCGCTGCGGGCACCAGGTGAGAGTCCCCGAGCCCCCGCTCGGCGTCAGCTGAGGCGAGCAACGGGGAAAGACGGCGGAAGAACCCGCGCTCGGCGCCTGTTCCGGCAGGAGACGAGCCCCGGTCCGGCTCAGGGAGGGCTTGTGGCGATCAGGCGCATGTTCACGGTTCGAGAGCACCGCATGCCGGTTGACGGCGCGCTGCTCCTGCTGCGGCTGGTGGCCGGCCTGGCCTTCATGTTCCACGGCTGGGGCAAGATCCAGAATCCCTTCGGCTGGATGGGTCCGGACGGCTTCGCCCCGGGGTTCCTGCAGGGGCTGGCGGCGCTGTCGGAGTTCGGCGGCGGGTTGGCCTGGATGATCGGGCTCGCGATGCCGCTCGCGTCGCTCGGGATCGCCGCCACCATGGCGGTGGCCGCCACCTACCACGCGGCCCTTCGCGGCGACCCCTTCGTGGCGATGGGCGGCGGGCCGTCGTTCGAGCTCGCTGCGGTCTACCTCTGCCTGGCCCTGCTCCTGCTGGCGACGGGCCCCGGGCGATTCTCTCTCGATCGCCTTCTGTTCGGACGCAAAGGCTGAGTCCGGCGCGCCGTTTGTTCGGGCGGTGAAGAGTTGGAAACGGAGCGCGTGATCGGGTGGGCGGGGCCTCTGCTGCACATTGAGTTGTGCGCGCGTTACGTTCCGTAGCCGGGAACACCGAGGCCGAGCACGATGTCGCGGCGGACCGTCCAGCCGCCGGATCCGTCCTCCACCGGCTCCACGAGCCCGCTGCCGCCGCGACCGTCGCGGGCGTCGCGCCGGTCGGCTTCGCTCAGTAACGGATCGTCGCTGAAGACGATGCTGTCGATCCAGTAGGTGGCGTAGCCCGGTTCGACGACGTGCATGTGGACGTGCTGCGGGACAGTACGCCCCGGGTAGGCCGCCGGACGGATGGTCTCGAAGCGGTAGCGGCCGTCCCGGTCGGTGAGCGCCCAGCCGCGGAGCCGGCCGTGGCGGGTGTCGCCGTCCGGGTAGATCCCCGAGGCGTCGGTGTGGTAGGCGTAGACCACGATCCCCTCGGCCGGCCGCCCGTCGCGGTGGGTGACCACGCCCTCGATGGTCAGCGGCTCGCCGGGCTCGTCGGCCGGAGCGATGCGGGCCTCCGACGTCAACGTCTCGGGCATGCCGGCGAAGACCAGCTCGCAGCCTTCGCAGGGGCCTCCTACGATCGGCTCCGCCGCGGCTGCCGGCGTACCGGCGGCCGCGGCGGCCACGAGAAGAACCGCTGCAACCGCGCCATTGGTCATGTGTCGACACCGTGTCATCACCCGTCACAACAGCGCACGGCGCTTCCTATTCCGAGGCTGGTGCTTCGGAGCGCCGGACGGAGGCCTTCTCTTGACAGCCGAGCGTCCGTGGCATATAACAGAATAAGAATTCGCATTCGTATTTTGAACATCGAAGGATCCAACTCCATGACACCCGTCACCGAACCGAAACAGGATCGCAGCCGGCGCACCCAGGCCCGGATCCTCGATGCGGCTGAGGCCGCGCTGCACGACAAGGACTTCGACGCCATCAGTATTCTCGAGATCGCGGCCGGCGCGAGCTGCTCGGTAGGCGCGTTCTACGCGAGGTTTTCCGACAAGGAGGCGCTCAGGGAGTCCCTGATCGACCGCTACCTCGACGACCTCGTGACGGCGAGCGCGGCGTTCGCCGACGAGCCGTCATGGAGGAAACGGCCGCTCGAGGAGAGGGTGGAGGCTTTCATCACAGCGGTGGTGACCGCCTGCCGCCGCCGCCGGGGGCTGATGCGCATGCGCTATCTCCACCTCATCACGCGGGCTGTACCGGCTCGGCATGACGGCGGCCGCGAGTCAGAGTTCGTGCACCGGATCGAGTCGTTCTTCGAGCCCTGCCTGCCCGAGATTGATCACCCCGAACCGAGGCGGGCGCTGTCCTTCGCCCTGCGCCTGGTGGACACCATGGCGGCGCACGCCGTGCTCTTCGATCAGGAGATCGGAAGCAGCTTCGGTCGGATGAGCGATCGGGTGCTGATCGACGAGCTTGTGCGCGCGTTCCTGGGCTACCTCGGCGCTTTCCGCCCCGGCCAGAAGGACACGGCTCGGGAGGGCGCGGGTCAGATCGGAGCACGATGACATCCGCCTCGCCCGACTCCACGCCCGACCGGAAGGCTCCGTCTCCGGCATCGCTGCGTCTGCGTTTCGCGCTGGGAAGCGCCGCGGCGGTCGCGGCCAGCGCTCTCGACATGGTCGTGCCGCCGGCGGGCATTCCCGCAGCGCTCCTCGTCACCTGGTTCACCGTGCGGCTGACGGGCGGAGGCTGGCGGACGCTGGGCATGGGGCGGCCGCGGAGCTGGCCGCGCAGCCTGGCCGTGGGGGTCGCCTTCGGCACCGTCTGGCAGCTCCTGTTCCTCTACGGTCTCGCTCCTCTGACCGACGCCATGGGCGGGGAAGGCATCGATCACAGCCGGTTCCAGGCCTTGGAGGGGAACCTCGGTGCGCTCGCACTGTACCTCGGGATTTCGTGGACGACTGCGGGTTTCGGCGAAGAAATCGTGTGGCGCGGCCTGGTCCTCGGCGGGCTGGCGCGGCTCCTCGGAGGAGGTCGGGCCGCTTGGGCCGTCAGTCTCGCGGCGATGGCAGCGCTGTTCGGCATGCTGCACCTGTACCAGGGCGTCCTGGGCGTCCTCCTGACCGGGGCGACAGGCCTGGCCCTGGGCCTGCTGTTTCTCGCCACGCGGCGAAACCTGTGGGTGACCGTCGTCGCCCACGGCACCATGAACACCATCGCCTTCGTGCTCCTGTTCCTCGGTTTCGAAGCCTGACGAGGCGCGCTCCGCGGCGCGCCACGGCAGCCCTAGACAGTGATCACGACCTTGCCGCGGGCGTGGCCTCGCGCCAGATAACGGATGGCTTCGGCCGTTTCGGCGAGGGGGTAGGTGCGGTCGATGACCGGCGTGACCTTCTCCGACTCGATGAGGTCTCTCAGGAACTGGAGGTCGTTCCGGTTCGACTGCGCGATGTACATTCGCAGGTTGTGCCTGACGAACGGTGACAGTGCAGCCGCTCGCAGCTGGCGGCCGATTCCGCCGGTCCAGCGATTGCCGCCCTCGGCGCCGACGATGACGAGCGTGCCGCGGTGGGTGAGGGCGCGGCGCAGGTGTGGAACC
>DATIVB010000342.1:0-2069 GCA_035466375.1 Chondromyces sp. | reverse complement strand
GGCGAAGCTCAAAGCTTGACCCTCGCCGCGGTCGGCGCCAGAATGACCCCGCGCCGGAGTGGCGGAATGGCAGACGCAGGGGACTCAAAATCCCCCAAGGGCAACCTTGTGTGGGTTCGAATCCCACCTCCGGCAATTCAGAGGGCCGCCTCGCACGCGAGGCGGCCCTCTGAATTGCAAGTCAAGGTGCCGGGTACATATTTGTATAATTGTGCGCCCTCGCCGCATTGCCTTGGGGTGGCACAATTATACAAATATGTACCCGGCACCCAGGGAAACCCGGAGGGGGGGTGGAACGTGCAACGTTCAAACGTTCAACGTTCCAACGTTCGGACGAAGGGTGGGTGGGTGGACATTCCTAATTCCTCATTCCTAATTCTCCATTCCTCATTCTCCTCCGTGTTGACCTCTTCCCCCCGATGTGACACGTTTTGCGCGCCGAACGCCCTGCGCCGAGGAGGCCCCGTTGGAGCACGCGGAACTCGTCAAGGCCCTCTCCGATCCAGCCTTCTACCCGCACCCCGTTGATCGGGTCCGCTTCCTGCAGACCCACATCTCGTCGGTCTTCCTCACCGGCGACATCGCCTACAAGCTCAAGAAGCCGGTCAACTTCGGCTTCCTTGACTTCTCGACTCTCGAGCTGCGCAAGATTTATTGCCGGGCCGAGGTCGAGCTCAACAGCAGGCTGGCGCCGTCGGTCTACCTCGAGGCGGCGCCCGTCACGCGCGAGGGCGACCGCCTGGCGCTGAAGGGCGACGGCGAGGTGGTCGACTGGCTGGTGGTCATGCGGCAGCTGGAAGACCGCCTGCTCGGGACCGAGGTCGAGGCTCGCGGTGAGCTCACAACCGGGCACATGGACGCCCTGGTCGACGTGCTCGTGCCGTTCTACGCCAACGCGGCAACCGGCGAAGGCATCGACCGCTACGGCGAGATTGACGCGGTCAAGTTCAACACCGACGAGAACTTCAGCCAGACCGAGGCCTACGTCGGCAAGCTCATCTCGCGGGAGCGCTTCGAGCACATCCGCGAGTGGACCGACGCCTTCTACCGGCAGCGGTCGGATCTCTTCCGTCGCCGCATCGCCGAGGGCCGCATCCGCGAGAGCCACGGCGACCTCCATCTCGGCAACATCTTCTTCGAGGACCCGCCGGTGATCTTCGACTGCATCGAGTTCAACGAGCGCTTCCGCTGCGGCGACATCGCCGTCGACCTCGCCTTCCTCGCCATGGACCTCGACTTCCACGACCGCCCCGAGCTCGCACGCCACTTCATCGACCGGTACGTGGAGGCCTCCGGCGACCGCGAGCTCCCCGAGCTGCTCGACTTCTACAAGTGCTACCGCGCCTATGTGCGCGGCAAGATCGCCTGCTTCACCTCGGTCGACCCCGCCCTCGACGACACCGCCAGACGCGCGCAGCGCAACCTCGCGCGCCGCTACTTCGGGCTCGCGTACCGCTATGCCGGCGGGACCCAGCAGCCGTCGCTGGTCGTTCTCTACGGGCTCATGGGCTCGGGCAAGACCTCCATCGCCCGCTTCATCCGCGAGCAGCACGGCTGGCACCTGCTGTCCACCGACGCGGTGCGCAAGCAGATCTCCGGGGTGGGGGAGGCGACCCGCGTCTACGTGCCCTACAACGAGGGGCTGTACTCGCCGGAGATGAACCTCAAGACCTATGCGGAGGTCTGCAACCGGGCCGAGAACCTCCTACGCGGCGGCTTCGACGTGGTGGTCGACGGCGCCTTCAAGCGGCGGGCCGAGCGCGAGCCCGTGATCGAGCTCGCCGAGCGGGCCGGGGCGCGATTGCTCTTCCTCCGCACCACCTGCGAAGCCGACGAGCAGCGGCGGCGGCTCGAGAAGAGGCAGCGCCACGACACCCGCTCCGACGGCCGCGTCGAGCTGATGGAGCACCAGCGCGCCGACTTCGAGGGCCCGAACCCGGATCGCCCGGAGCTCTTCGCGTCGGTGTCCACCGACGGACCCAAGCCGGAGACCCGGGCCCGCGTCGAGGAGATGCTGTGGAATCTCGGCCTGGTGCGCGAGGCCTCGCGGGCCGAGCTGGAGTGACGAG
>DATIVB010000341.1:0-9320 GCA_035466375.1 Chondromyces sp. | reverse complement strand
GGCGAGGCCTCGGCGGAGAAGAACCTCGGCACCGTGCACGCGGCGTTTCTCGCCCCCGGCGACCCGCACGCCTTTCTCGCCAAGGCGCCGCAGATCTACCGGATGTACTACCAGGTGGGCCGGCGCGAGTACGAGAAGGTCGGCGAGCGCGAAGCGCTGCTCACCACCCACGAAGCCGAGACCTTCTCCAAGGCCGATTGCCTGACCGTGATCGGCTGGTACAAACGGGCGCTCGAGATGTGCGGCGCCAGGAACCCCCGCATCTTCGAGGAGGAGTGCCGCGCCGCCGGCGGCTCGGTCTGCCGCTACCGCGTGACCTGGCAGTGAGCCCGGGCCTCGCCCGCGCGGTGTGGACTCGACCGTTCAGGACAGACGGCTAGAGCGCCTCGTCGTCGACAACCGGCGGCAGCCAGGCGCCGTCCACGTGCGCCACCGGATCGGTGGCGATGTCGTACCCGCAATGCGGGCACGGGGACTGCAGGGGCGAGGTCTCGAAGGGATGGTCCCAGTCGACGTAGTCCTCGCCGCACTTCGGGCACGAAACCTCGATCATCTCGGCAGCGGAGCGCATGATGCCTCCCTTCTCCCGGTGAGGTGGACCTTCCTCCCTCCAATATAGGTTGCGATGCCGGCTGACGCACGGAGGTTCTCCGGCGGCCCGTGCCAGGCCGCCCTCCGGCACTCACCCCAGACCGGCGGCCGTCTCGCCACGGCGTCGACCGGGAGTCCGGCGCATCGGATTCAACGCGGACGGTTGCGGGGGCCACGACCATCCTCAGCCTGGAGGAGGCACGTATTCGGGCACGTGATTGACGATCGGCTGCAGGCTCTTGAGGTAGGCGAAGATCGCCCTGAGATCGTCATCGGTCATGTTCTTGTACCAGGGCCATGGCATCGGCGGCTGGAGCGGCCGGCCGCCGCCGCGGAGCTTTCCCTCGCGAATGGCCTTGATGAAAATCTCCTCGTTCCACGTGCCGGTTCCGGTCTCGGCGTCAGGGGTCAGGTTGGCGGCATAGCTGATGCCCCAGGGTCCGGCGAAGGCGGTGTTGGTACCGGTCCCGGCCCACAACCAGCCGCCCTCGCCGAGGATCGGTGGAGGTCCTACGGCGAACTCCTCGGGGTGTCCCGAAAACGCCCGGGACATGTCCGGCTCGGGTCCGTTCATTCCGAGCTTCATCGGCGTGTGGCAGTCGTGGCACGCGCCCACACTCGCCAGATAGCGGCCGCGTTCGACGACTGCGGCCGCGTTGCGGGCCTGAGTGGCCGATGACGGCCGGCTGCAGCCGGTGTGGACCGACGCGACCAGGAGCATGGCGCCTACCGACGCGCACGAGATCTGGCGAACCGCACGTTGTCGCATTTCCGATCCTCCGTGTTCGAAGTCTGAATCTGAATATGGGATTGAGTCTCGTTTTTGTCAAGATCCCGGATTCAGGTTCGACGAGGGGGTTGCGCCTGCTCGAGCCGTTCGAGGCGCCGCAGCCGGGTGCGGAGGTCGAAGGTGTAAATCGCGAGGGCGATCCAGATCAGGGTGAAGGAGATGCCGTGCGCCAGCGTGAAGGGCTCGCCGTAGAGGAACACGGCCAGAACGAAGGTCAGGGTGGGTGCGATGTACTGCAGGAGGCCGGCCGTCGAGAGCTGGAGGCGCCGCACGCCGAGGGTGAAGAGGATCAGGGGGATGACGGTCACGGCGCCGGCCGCCACGAGCATCAGATCGGTCGGCCACCCGAGGTGACCGAAGGCGGCGGCGCCGCGGCGTTCCCGGGTGAGCAGGTACCCCGCCGCCAGGGGCGCGAGCGCAGCGGCCTCGAAGGTCAGACCGACCACCGCGTCGGCGTTGACCGTCTTGCGCAGCAGGCCGTAGAGAGCGAAGGAGGCGGCCAACGTCAGCGACAGCCAGGGCAGCTGTCCGAGGCGCAGGGTCAGGATCGCCACCGCCATCGCGGCCAGGCCCACCGCCAGCCCCTGGCGCCGGTTCAGCCGTTCCCGCAGGACGACGAGGCCGAGGACCACCACCATCAGCGGGTTGATGAAGTAGCCGAGCGAGGTCGAGAGCACGCGACCCGTGTTCACCGCCCACACGAAGAGTCCCCAGTTGACGGCGATGAAGACCGTCGAGGCCGCCAGCGCTGCGACGGTGCGCGCGTCGTGAAAGACGGCGCGGAGCTCCGGCCAGCGCCCGCGCAGGCTCATCCACGCGGCCGCGAAGAACAGACCCCACACGATGCGGTGGGCGAGGATCTCCAGGGCCGGGACCTGCTGCAGCGCCTTCCAGTAGACCGGGGTCAGGCCCCAGATCAGAAAGGCCCCGGCCGCGTACAGGACCCCGAGCTCGGTCTGCCGGGTTTGCCTGCTCACGGTGCGACCATCAGACGAGGTCTTCGGTCCCGCATGCCGGTCGCCGTCACTCTTGACGCGGAGGCGGCATCTGGTAGGTGCCGTCGAGCCGCTCCACGATCTCCTCGTAGCGCCGGGCAAGCTCGGCCCGTTCGACCTCGAAGGCCTCATCGTCGAGCTCGCCGCGTTCCCGGCGCGCCTCGAGCGCCGCCAGGTGTGCGTCGTGCCAGCGCTCGGGGTCGAAGTTGTAGGTCATGCGCAGTACCGAATCCGCCCGTACCCGGGCCCCATCGTATCCCTGCACCGGGCCCGCGTTTCGGGCTCGGGCAGCCTGACGCCCCGTCGAGACAGATGCTGCGGGGCGTGGTGTCGCTTCGAACTACTCTGCGCCGCCGGCGGCCGCCTCCGTCTCCGCCGGGGCGAACGCAGGCGCGACGCCCATCTCCTCGAGCAGGTGGTGGGCGCCGTCGATACGGTCCATCACCCACAGCATGTAGCGCACATCGGCGTGGATCGAGCGCGTGACCTGCGGCAGGAAGTCCCAGTCCGAGATCATGCTCTCCCAGTTGCCGTCGAAGAGCAGCCCGACGAAGTGGCCGCGGCCGTCGATGGTCGCCGAGCCCGAGTTGCCGCCGGTGGTGTCGACGTCGGAAAGGAAGTTGACCGGCAGCGAGCCGATCTCCTCCGAAGCGTAGGGGCCGTAGTCCCCTGCGGCCACCGCCTCGAGCAGGGGCGCCGGCGCGTCGAAGGGCTCGATCCCGGTCGCCTTGGCGGCGATGCCTTCGGCGGTGGTGAAGGGCAGGTAGAAAACCCCGTCCCGCGGGACATAGCCGCGGACGGTGCCGAACGTCACGCGCAGGGTGCCGTTGGCGTCGGGGTAGATCTCGCGTCCCTGGGCGGTCTGGAAGGCGAGGAGAGCCTCCATGAAGCGCGGCCGCGCCTCGAGCAGGCGGCCGTCGAGCGCCTCGTCCTCGGCCTCGAGCGCGAGCTCGGTCGGGTACATGGCGACCGCGAGCCGCACGAAGGGGTCCTCACTGGCCTCGAGCTCGGCGCGGTCCAGATCGAGCAGGGCCAGGCGGGCGTCCGCGTCGGTCAGGTCGGTGGCGATGTACATGCGGTGCAGCACGCCGGCGATCTGGGCGGCGGGGTCCTCCGCGCCTTCGAGCCCGAACCACTCGTCGAGGACCGCGAGGCGCTCGGACTGCGGCAGGGCGGCGTAGTGCTTGAGCGTGCGCTGCAGGAGCGCCATGTCGACCCGGGGGTCGAAGCTGCGCGCCGAGCGCTCGATGCGAGCCTTGATGCGGCGCATGTCGCGTTCCTGGTAGCCGAGCTTGCGCTCGGTGTCGGGCTTCTCGCGCTCGCGCGCGACCCGATAGGCGGTGGCGGCGGCGGACATCAGCTGGTTGTAGCGCAGCGAGCCGAGCTCCTGGTCGCGCTCGCGGTGTGCGCGCTGCTGGGCGAGAAGCGCCTCGAGCACGGGTAGCGCATCGCCCCAGCGGGCCTGCCGCTCGGGATCGGCCTCGATCCACGCCTGCAGCTCGGCCTCGAGCGCGCGCTTGCGCGCCACCGAGTCGGAGCGGGCGAATCCCGCCACCATGCCCTGGGCGTTCTTGAGCCCGTTGTTGATCCCCGAGACCGTGGCGGCGTAGGCGATCTCGACCTCGGGGAGGCCGGCGGTCTCGCGTTCGATGATTTCGAGGCTCTCCTGCCGGCGGGCGATGCGCTGCGGGTAGGTCCAGGTGATGGCTTCCTCGACCTCGGAGGCGAGCCGGTAGCGGCTCGTCCGGCCGGGGAACCCGACCACCATCACGAAGTCGCCCGCCTCGACGCCGTCGGTGCCGACGCTCAGCCAGTGGCGCGGCGTGTAGGGGATGTTGTCCGGGGAGGGGTCGGCGGGCAGGCCGTCGGGCCCGACCCAGGCGCGGTAGAGGGAGAAGTCGCCGGTGTGGCGCGGCCACATCCAGTTGTCCACGTCGCCGCCGAACTTGCCGATCGAGGAGGGCGGGGCGTAGACCAGGCGGACGTCGCGGATCTCGAGCTGGTCGTAGAGCAGGTACTCGGTTCCGCCGTAGAAGGCCGCCACCTTGCAGCGGTGGCCGGCGCTCTTCTCGCAGTCGGCGATGAGCCGCTTCTCGGCTTCCTCGACGGCCGCGAACCGCGCCGCGCCGTCGGCGTCGGCGGGCACGCTGTCGAGGACGTCGCGGGTCACGTCCTCGACCGCAACCGTGACGTACACCCGCGCACCGGGCGCGGCCGGCAGCTCGTCGGCGTGGCTCGAGGCCACGTAGCCCTCCGCCAGCAGGTTGCGCTCGGGGGTCGAGTTGAACTGGATGGTCCCGTAGGCGCAGTGGTGGTTGGTTGCCACCAGGCCCTCGGGAGAGATGAACGAGGCCGAGCAGCCGCCGAGGGAGACGATCGCCCCCATGGGGTCGCCGGTCAGATCGGCAAAGCTCGCGGGCGGCGTTTCCAGGCCGGCGGCCTCGAGGGCGGGCGCGATCCTGGGCAGCTGGCTGGGCAGCCACATGCCCTCGTCCGCGAGACCCGGCACGCACACGGCCATCAGCAGAAGGACAACGGTCAGTGAACGCATCGTGAGACCCCCCATCCTCATGAGACGGCGCGACCGCGCCGCCGGCGACATGCTAGCAGAGATCCGGGGAAGCCAGCAGGTCCGCCCGGAAACGGGTGAGTCGAGAACCGGAAGGGCCGGTCATCGGGTGCGGCGACGGCGACAGACGGCAGCGCCAGCGTCAGAGAGCCGCGGCGGTAGAAGCTGCCTTAGCAGCGAGAGGGAGTGGGGAGCGCGACATGGCCGCCTCCGGATCGCTCACACCGAGCGATTCGACGAGCCATGAGCCACAGAGGCACCGAGAGCACAGAGTCGCACCGAGGGTTGATCAACCTATCGAAGGATCATCCAGAGCGTATCGCCCGATACCCTGCCGTCCGCGGGATCGGGAACGGGATCGGGAACGGGATCGGAGAGCGAGGGGTGCGATACGCTGCGCCGGTGATCAAGGTGCTGCTTCTCGCCGACACCCACCTCGGCTTCGACCTGCCGTCGCGGCCGCGCAGCGAGCGGAGACGCCGCGGTCCCGACTTCTTCGCCATGACCCGGCTGGGTCTGGCGCCGGCCCTGCGCGGCGAGGTCGACCTCGTGGTCCACGGCGGCGACCTGCTGTACCGCAGCAAGGTGCCCGCCTCGCTGGTCCGGGCGGCGCTCGAGCCGCTGCTCGAGGTCGCCGATTGCGGCGTGCCGGTGGTCCTGGTGCCCGGCAACCACGAGCGCTCGGCGCTGCCGTACCCGATGCTGGCGAGCCACGAGCACCTGCACGTCCTCGACCGCCCGCGCACTGCCGTCCTTCATCTGGGCGGGGCACGGGTCGCCGTCGCGGGATTCCCGTGCGAGCGCGACGACATCAGGGACCGCTTCCAGGCGCTAGTGCGCTCGACCGCTGCGGGCGATGCCGAGGCCGACCTCCGTGTGCTCTGCCTGCACCAGACCGTCGAAGGGGCCGCGGTCGAGGGCCACGTCTTCCGCTCCGGCGCCGACGTGGTCCGCGGCCGCGACCTCCCTGCGGGCTTCGCCGCGGTCCTGTGCGGGCACATCCACCGCGCCCAGGTCCTGACCCACGACCTGCACGTTCGGCCGCTCGCCGCTCCGGTGCTCTACCCGGGCTCCGTGGAGCGGACCGGCTTCGCCGAGCGCCACGAGGCGAAGGGATTCATGGTGGTCGAGCTCGAGCCGGACGGCTCGGCGGCGGGCCGGCTGGCCCGGTGGGAATTCCGCGAGCTGCCGGCGCGACCCATGGCCGTCGTCACGGTCGATGTGTCGCGTCTCGACGCCGAGGCGCTCGAGGCGCGGCTGCGGCAGGAGCTCGAAGCGCTGCCCGCCGACGCGGTCGTCCAGCTGCGGATCGAAGGCCGGCTGGAAGATGCCGCCGGCGGCGTGTTGCAGGCGACCACACTGCGCCGCCTGCACCCGTCGTCGATGAACCTGAGCCTGCAGGCGCCGGCTGCCTGGCGCAGCCGAGTCGATCGGGCGCGGTCGGGTCCGGGCGGCGGCGGCCGCGGGTAGGGTGCGGGCGTTGGCCAGGCTGCACCTCTTCGAGCTCCACGACCAGCGGTGGTTCCCAGCGGTTTGGCGGGACCTTCTGAACGACTACCTTTCGTTCTTCGCCGGGGTCTTCAGGCCGTATGCACGGGTGGCGCCTCTTCTCGCCGAGGCTCTCGAGGCCTCGGGAACGCGGCGCATCGTCGACCTCTGCTCCGGCGGCGGAGCCGCGGTCCTGTCCATTCGGCATGGCCTCGATCAATCGGGGGTCGGGGACGTCACGATCACTCTGACCGACAAGTACCCCAATCTCGCGGCGTGGAGGCGGGCCACGGGCGACGGCTGCGGCGCCGTCCGATTCGTGTCCGTGCCCGTGGATGCGGCCGACGTCCCTCGGGACCTGGACGGATTCAGGACCCTGTTCACGTCGCTGCACCACTTCCGGCCCGAACAGGCGCGAGCCATGCTGGCTGACGCCGCCGTTCGCGGCGTCGGGATCGGCGCCTTCGAGTACACCGAGCAGAACATGCTGCGATGGGGGCTGCCGGTCCTCCTCATCCCACTCTTCGTGTGGGCCACGACGCCCTTGATGCGGCCCTTCAGCTGGCGGCGGCTGCTCTGGACCTACCTCGTGCCGGTGGTTCCGTTGGTTGCGATGTGGGACGGTCTGGTGTCGTGCCTGCGGAGCTACTCGATGGAGGAGCTCGAGACACTCGTCAGCTCACTGCCGAGCAACGGCCTGAGCTGGCGGGTGGGCAGGGTTCGCGCCCTCGGACCCGCCCGGGTGACCTTCGTGGTCGGTTGGCCCTGCGGTGCGTCCGGCAGCCGTCGCCGATCTGTCCCCGGCGCGGCCGACCCCGTCCACTGACGGCCCCTCCGGGATCAGGTTCCCGGGCCCGTCTGCACGCAGCGGATGCCCTCGCCTCTGCGCGCAGGTCCGAAGCAGCCGAGGCAGGAGACGCAGGCCGCCCGCTCGAGGTCGCCTCGGCGCCAGCGTGCGGGCAGGCCCGGCTCGCGGATCAGCGGCCGCGACAACGACACGTAGTCGGCGACGCCCGCGGCGAGGACATCTTCGATGACCTCGGGCGAGCGCAAGCCTCCCACGAGGATGATCGGCACGTCCGGGGCCGCGCGTCGGATGGCCTCGGCCTGGGGCCGGAAGTAGGCCTCGTCGGCGGGCTCGCGGATCTCCGGGCGCGCCGCGCCCAGCCTGCCCGAGCCCGGCGTGCCGCCGGACACCTCGATGGCGTCGATCCCGGCCGCTGCCAGCTCGCGCGCCAGGAAGCACGCGTCCTCTTCGGTCGTGGAGCCTTCGAGGAAGTCGTTGGCGTTGAGCTTGATCATCACCGTGAAGTCGTTGCCCACGGCCGTGCGCACCGCCCGGTACACCTCGAGGCCGAAACGAGCCCTGTTCTCGAGGCTGCCGCCGTAGCGGTCGGACCGCCGGTTGCGGAGCGGCGACAGGAACTGCGCGAGCAGGTAGCCGTGCGCGCCGTGCAGCTGCACGCCGTCGAAGCCGGCCTCGCGCAGCCGGGCCGCCGCAGCGGCGAAGGACGCGACCACCTCCGCCACCTCGTCCGGAGAGAGCTCGCGCGGCGTCACCGGGTAGCCGGGGCTGTCGACGGCCGAGGGCGCGACGGGCGTCACGTTGCCGTTGTGCCGGGGATCGGCCTGGCCACCGCAATGGACGATCTGGCCGACCAGTCGTCCGCCCCAGTCGTGGACGATTCCCGCGAGCTCGGTGAGGCCGGACACCTGGTCATCGGAGTCGACCCCGATCTGGCCATAGCTCTGCTGACCGACCTTCTGGACGGACATGTAGCTGGAGATGATCAGGCCCACGCCGCCCGCGGCCAGCTCACGGTAGATCTCGACCAGCGGCGGCGTCACCCGCCCGTCGACGTCGGCGAGCCCTTCCCAGGTCGCCGAGCGCACGAGGCGGTTGGCGAGCGGGAGACCTCTCAGTGTCATCGGTTCGAAGATTCGGTTCATCGCACCCCCCGCGGCAGTCTACGACAGCGGCTGGGTGCGGTCAGTCGCGGGCGGAGCTCGCATCCGAGACCGGGCCGCCGACACTCTCCACCGCGACGCTGAAACTGGTGTCCGGCAGCGCGCCGGGCTCGTCCGGCGACGCCACCACCCAGCCGATGGTCGTCTTGGCGCTCGTGTCGAAGTAGCCGCCGTCGGTGGCGGCGACCTTGACCGCCACCCGGCCCGCCGACTCGTCGACGATGAAGGGCAGGAAGAGGTAGATGCGCCCGCTGTCCTCGTAGCGGCAGGCGAGGGTCGAGCCTTCCCTGCCGGCGAGCCGCACGGGCCCGTAGCCCTCGCGCTCGACGCGCAGGCTGAGCTCGCGGTCGCCGAGCCGCAGGTCCGGCCGGCGCCGGCGTTCCTCGGCCGGCATGTCGAGGTAGATCTCCTCGACCAGCCAGCGGGCGTAGGTCACGAGGTCGCCCTCGGACGACCAGCGCTCGCGGTCGAAGCCGACACAGCCGGAGCCGCTGGCGGCGAGGAAGGGGTAGCGCGCCGCCCACAGCGGGGTCTGGCCGAGGCTCGAGCCGGCGCGGTCGAGGGCCCACTCGCGGCCGCCCCCGAGGTCCAGCGTCATCGCGCCGCCGCGCGCGTCGCCCGCCACCCGGCCGCCCGGGAAGGGCGCGCCCGACAGGATCAACATGCCGCGGTCCGGATCGAGCAGCACCACGAACGAGCCCGCCACCGACGGGCAGCCCGAGGCGGCGTCCGCGACCACGATCTCGGGACGGAGCGTCTCTTCGGCCCAACCGACGGCGCACGAGGCGGTGAGCAGGGCGAGAGCGGCGAATCCTTGCACGGTGCTCTGAGTACTCATGAGGGTCTCCGCGGGCAGGCTACACCGGATCGGGGCCTCCACAAAGTGTTGCAGGTCACGTGCCGGGCTACACTGTCCGCA
>DATIVB010000340.1:0-6672 GCA_035466375.1 Chondromyces sp. | reverse complement strand
GAAAAAGGGGGCCCGCAGGCCCCCTGTCGTCGCGCAGCGTTCAGCTCACTCGTTCTCGGGTGCGGCGGTTTCGGCGGGCAAACTGCTGTTGTGGATGTCGCGGGTGATGAGCCACTGCCCGTCGACCGCGCGCCAGATCTCCACGTACTTGCCGCGGTCGACCAGGGTGCCGTCGCCTGTCCAGACCCGGTAGCGGCCCGCGACGTACGCGAGGTCGCCTTCGACCACCGTCTCCAAGGCCTCGATTTCGGCCTTCAGGCCGCCGGCCGCGAACTCCTCGCGGAAGCTGGCGCGGATCGCGTCGCGGCCGAAGAGGGCCGGCGCGTTGGGCGGCAGCATGACCGCGTCCTCGGCGTACAGGGACGCCAGCTCGTCGGCATCCTCGTCGTTGAAGGCTGCCATCCATCGGGTGCCGCCGGATGCCACGGCGGCGGTCCGGTCGGTTGCATCGTCGACGGGGGTGGTCTCGAAGCTCACCATGGTCCCCTGCGGGATCTTCACCTGGGTCCCGGCGGTGGCGATCTCGCCGTGCGCCCGAACCGCGGTCGCGCTCACCGGAACGACCTCGCCGCCGACCTCGATGCCGGTGGCCTGAATTCGGAAGGCATCCCCGGCGCCGTCGCTCCAGAAGCTGGTGGGCACCAGCTGTGCCTGCACCTTGGAGCCGGCGGGGGCGATGAGCGTGTCGCCCGCCTTCAGGTCCTCGATCAGCGTCCCCGTCACCACGCTGTTCGCCCCTCGTTCGGCGGAGTCGACGGGCTCGTCGAAGCGCACCTGGAGCGGGGCCGACACCTGCATCAGCGATGCGCCCTGGGCACGGGGCGCGGTCTTCGGCTGCACCGGCTGGATGGTCGGCTGCCGCAGTTGGATCTGCTGGGACGGCTCAGCAGTCTGCGGCGTTATGAACTGTCTCTGGTTCTCCATCGCCGTGTCGCAGGGGTTCAGGGACCAGCCGCCGCGGACGGTGGTGTTGCCGCAGTAGTCCCGGCCGACGGTGTCGAAGCTGTTGAGGTAGGCGAGGATGCTCTGGCAGGTCTCGGAACCCGTGGGCACCACCACGCATCCGCCGGCAAAGCGGAAGTTGTTGAAGCAACAACGGTCCTGAGCGCCCGCGGCCGGCGCGCCTGCGGCGAGCAGGAGGAGTGCGAGGCCTGCGGCGACGCCTGCGGTGGATCGACCAGCGATTCTCATGGAGTGCTCCTTCCGGCCGTCCACGGCCGGGGGGTCATTATACGACGTTGGGCTCCGGCTCTGCGATCGGTCCCGCAGCGGGTCAGCGGGAGGACGCCAGCCGGCGCCAGCCCAGCACCGCGAGGTAGCTGACGCCGGCGACGATGATGGTGGTCGCGCCGGCCGGCAGGTCGGGGCTGTAACTGAGCGCCAGCCCGCTGATGGTAAAGGCGACGGCGAGCACCGCCGCGCCGGCCATCATCCCGCGCAGAGTGGAGGTGAACTGGCCGGCGATGGCCGCGGGCAGGGTGAGCAGCGCGATGACGAGCACGATGCCGACGACGCTCACCAACAGCACGACGGTGAGGGCGACCATGATCAGCAGGAGGTGGACGTAGAGCTCGACATTGAGGCCGCGCAGGCGCGCGAACTCCTCGTCGAAGCAGACCGCCTCGAGCTGCGGGTAAAAACCGAGGCCGAGCGCCACCACCACGGCATCGAGGATCGCCATCGCCAGCAGGTCGCTGCGGCCGATCAGGAGGATGTTGCCGAACAGGTAGCTCATGAGGTCTTCGTGGTAGCCCGGCGTGACGGCGATGAAGAGGATGCCGATCGCCATGCCGATGGCCCACACCGCCCCGATGACCGTGTCCTCGCGCTCGCGCGCGCGGAGACTGACCGAACCGATGATCAGCGCGGACACCACCGCAGCCGCCACCGCGCCCTGGCCGGGGTGAACAGGCCAGCCGTGGACCACCTGCAGGTAGCGCGCGATTCCGAGGCCGGCGAGGACGCAGTGGGCGATGGCACCGGCGATGTAGGTGATGCGCCGGACGACCACGTAGGATCCGACGACGCCGCAAGCGATGCCGGCGAGCACGCCGGCGATCAGGGCGTGCTGGAGGAAGGGGTAGGCGGCGGCGGCCCTGAGGAACTCCATCAGCCGTCCAGACGGTGTTGGTGGTGCACCATGCGGACGTCGCCGCCGTAGATCTCCGAGATCCGGCGCCCGTCGAGCTCACTCGTGGGGTGCACGTCGACCTCGCGGTGCACGCAGATCACGGTGCGCACGAAACCGGCGACGAAGCCGAGGTCGTGCGACACCAGGACGATCGTCAGGTGCCGGTTGAGCTCCTTCAGGAGGTCGAAGAAGTCCTGCTCGACCTTCTGGTCGAGGTTGGCGGCCGGCTCGTCGAGCAGCAGAAGCTCGGGATCGGTGACCAACGCGCGTGCCAGGAGGATCCGCTGGCGCTGGCCTCCCGACAGATCGGAGAAGGGGCGGCCGCCGGAAGCGCCGAGCCCGACGGTCTCGAGCGCGGCGTTCGCCGCCTTGCGGTCCGCGCCGGCGTAGGTGGCGATCCTGAAGCCGCGACCGAGCCGACCCATCATGACCACGTCGACCGCCCGGACCGGGAACCTGGGATCCATCATCGCGTGCTGGGGCATGTAGCCGATGCGGGGGCGTGCTTTACCGGGCGGCCCGCCGAAGACGCGGACCGTCCCGGTCGTCGGCTTGAACAGCCCGATGATGAGCTTGACCAGGGTGGTCTTGCCGCCGCCGTTGGGTCCGATGATGCTCGCGAAGTCGCCCGCCTCGATCCGCAGATTGACGTTCTCGAGGACCAATGGGCCGCCGTCGAAGCGGAAGCTGAGATCGTCGATCTCGATGACGGGCGACTCGGCCATCAGTCCTCCAGCGAGGCCGCGATGCGGCCCGCCATGCGCTCGAGGTTCGCGAGGTAGTCCCCGGCGAGCGGATCGAGCTCGACGAGGTCGCTGCCGAGGGCGTCGGCGATCCGCTGCGCCGCGGTTTTCGAGAACTGGGGCTGCACGAAGATCGCGCGCAGCGGGTGGTTCTCGAGCCGGTCGACGACGGCCGTCAGCTGGCGCGCCGACGGCGCCTTGCCCTCGACCTCGACGGCCAGCTGCTCGAGGCCGTAGCGGCGGGCGAAGTAGCCGTAGGCGGGGTGGAGCACGACCATGGTGCGGCCGTCGTACCGCGCGAGGACCTCCGCCACCCGCCGATCCGTCTCCCGGAGGGCGAGCTCGAGGGCGAGCAGGTTGCGGTCGATCTCGGTGGAGCGTTCGGGCAGCAGCTCTTTGAGGGCCTGTGCGGCGTTGGCCGCCACCTGCTGCATGCGCGCGGGGTCCAACCAGATGTGCGGGTCGAGAAAGTCGTGGCCGTGGTCGTGCGCCTCGCCGCCCTCGACCGGCACGAGCTCGACGCCGCGGCGGCAGTCGACGATGCGAAGCTCGTCCACCACCGACTTCACCTTGTCGAGGAACGGGCCCTCGAAGGGCACGCCGATCTGCAGATAGAGCGCGGCGCGGTCGAGGGCCGCCATCTGGCGTGGGGTCGGCTCGTAGGTGTGGGGCGAGGCGCCCGGCGGCAGCAGCACCTCGACCGTCACGAACTCGCCCGCGAGGCGCTCGACGACAAACTCGAGCGGGGGGATGCCGACGAAGACCACCGTCCCGGTATCGGCGGCACAGGCGGGCGCGCCCACCTGGCCGACCGCCGCCAGTACGAGCCCTGCGAGAAGTGCGCGCTGGACGAGCCGCATGGCCAGGCCCCTCAGCCGCCGGTGGCGGTGCAGACCAGCCGCCCCTCATCGCATTCGTCGCAGCGCTCGACCGGGTGGGTGCGGCTGAACTCGTGCCAGTGGCGTTGCTGGTTGGGGTTGAGGACCCCGGTCCCGTGGCACAGTGGGCACACGCCCTCGAGCGCGGCGAGGATCGCCGAGCGGATGAACTCGGAGCGGTTCGGGATGTGCGCCATGGCTTCGATCAGGGCCTCCTCGGCCTTGAAGGTGATGACCTGCCGCTGTCCGCCGTGCGTCGCCATGTCGGACCTCCAACCCTGCAGGAAACAGGTGTTACAGATTATTACCAAGCGCCCGGAGTGTCAACCTACGGGTTGGGGTGGAGCCTTCAGGCGCTTCGTTTCAGGCCGCCTTCTGCGCGTCCAACCGGTTCGTCACCATGATGAAGATCAGCAGGGCCAGGAATGAAAGCACGCCGATACCGGCGTAGGCGTACCACAGGTAGTTGGCGTGCTCGTAGGCCGCAGGCATGGGGCCCTGACCTGCGAGGGCCAGGGCGTGCTGCGCCTGCACCTCAGGGGGCAGGGTGGTCGGCTCGGGGCAGTAGGCCCGCAGCAGGTAGCCCGAGAAGATGAAGCCGAAGATCCAGGCGAAGAAGGTGTTCATGTGGGCGAAGCCGAGAAACACGCCCTCGCGGCCGCGGGGCGCCTGCTTGGAGGCGAACTCGAGCCACTTCGGCGACAGGAAGCACTCGGCCAGGCCCTGGATGGCGATGCCGACCACCATCATCAGGGTGATGGGGTGCAGCGACAGGCCGAAGATCTCCACATTGCCGCGGAACCAGGACGACGAGGCCATGGCGAGGGAGGACAAGGGGATCAGCGCCATCGCCACCAGCATCGAGTTCTGGGGCTTCCAGGTCCGCACCAGCTGGGTGATCGCGACCACGAACAGCACCACCACCAGTGGGTTGACGTTGGCGTACCACTCGGGCTTGTAGGTCTCGCCGGCCATGCGCAGCACGTAGTCGGGCATCGAGGCGTAGAGCTGGCCCTGGATCGACCAGAAACCGGCGGTGATCAGGATCAGGGCGAGGAAGCGCAGGTTGCTCATCGCCATCCACATGCCCTGCAGGGTCTCGCGGAGGTTCTTGGGCTGCACCTCGGTGTCGTCCGGCGGGCGGTAGATGAGCGCCACCAGGATCAGGGCGAAGAGGCAGGCGCCGGCCGAGAAGTAGGGTACCGTCTCGACCCCCATCTGGATGCGCATCGGGGCGACGATGGTCTTGCCGGTGAAGGAACCGATGTTGACCACCATGTAGAAGATCGAGAACGCCCGCGCGCGGTTGAAGGAGTCCGAGGACTTCGCGACCGTGCCGGTGATGACCGGCTTGACGAAGGCGCCGCCGAGAACGATGACGGCGAGCCCCACCAGCACCGGCCCCAGGGTGTGGAAGACGCCGAGCGATCCGTAGCCGACGGTCAGCAGGGCGAAGGCGAGCATCAGGGCCTTGCGGAAGCCCATGCGGTCGGCGAGCGCGCCGGTGAAAAAAGGCACCAGGTAGATCCAGCCGCCGAACAGGCCCGCGACCACCCCGGCCTGCACGTCGTCGAGCCCCACCACCCGGATCAGGTAGGTGCGCAGGGCGATGAAGGTGCCGTAGTAGGCAGCGCGCTCGCACAGCTCGGCGGCGTTTCCGGTCCAGAAGGTGCGCGGGAACCGCCAGGTCGAGGTTCCGGCCGTGGTTTCCCCGTTCGTCGGCTGGCTCATGAGTGCTCTCCCGATGCTCGGCGGACGGGCAACTGTAGCCCGGATTCGGCGCCGGGCCAAGAATCGGCGGGAGCGTACAATGCTGCATCATGAGAAGAGCCACATGGATAGGGGCCGCGATCGCGTCTGTCGCCCTGGTCGTGGTGCTGCGGATGACCGTCCTCGCCCCCGACCCGGTCGAGGTGCGGGTGGCGGCGGCGGAGCGCGGCGTGGTCGAGGAAACGGTCACCAACACCCGGGCGGGCACGGTCAAGGTCCGGCTCCGGGCGGAGCTGTCGCCGCAGATCGGCGGCCTGGTGGTGGCGTTGCCGCACCGCGAGGGCGCCCGGGTCGGGGCCGGCGAGCTCCTGGTGGCGCTGGACAGCCGCGCCCAACGCGCCGAGCTGGTTTCCGCGCGCACCTCCGTCGAAGCGGCACGGGCTCAGGCCGACGAGGCATGCCTGGCGGCCGAGCTGGCGGAGAAGGAGCTGCTTCGGGCCGAGGCCCTCCACCGGCAGGGGATCGCCAGTGACCAGAGCTTGGACGTGCTGCGCAGCGACCGCGACCGGACGCGCGCCGGCTGCGCGGCCGCGCGCGCGACGGTCGGCCAGGCCGAGTCGCGGGTCGCAGCGGCCGAGGTGCAGCTCGCCTTCACCGAGCTGCGGGCGCCCTTCGCCGGGACGGTCGCCGAGCTCAGCACCGAGGTCGGGGAGTACATCACGCCGTCGCCGCCGGGGCTGCCGATCCCGCCGGTGATCGACCTGCTCGACCCGGACTCCGTCTACGTCAGCGCGCCCATCGACGAGGTGGACGCCGAGCGGGTCCAGGTCGGCCAGGCGGTGCGCATCACCGTGGACTCGAGACCCGACCGGGTCTTCGAGGGGACGGTGTCGCGGGTCGCCCCCTACGTGCTCGACGTGCTCGAGCAGAACCGCACGGTCGAGGTGGAGGTGGCGCTCGACGATGCGGAAGCGATGGTGGGAGTCCTGCCCGGGACCTCGGCCGACGCCGAAGTGATCCTCGACCGCCGCGACGACACGCTCCGCATCCCGGCGTCCGCGGTCGCCGAGGGCGGCAGGGTCCTGCTGCTGGAGGACGGGACTCTGGTGGACCGGGTGGTGGAGGTCGGCTTGCGAAACTGGCGCTTCGCCGAGGTGCTCGGCGGGCTCGAGGCCGGCGATCTCGTGGTCGTGGCCAGGAACTCGCCCGA
>DATIVB010000339.1:0-6021 GCA_035466375.1 Chondromyces sp. | reverse complement strand
GGGCTCGGGGCTCGAGGCTCGAGGCTCGAGGCTCGGGGCTCGGGGCTCGGGGCTTGAGGCCCGGAGTTCTCAATTTTGAATTTTGAATTTTGAGTTCCTCCCACCCCTCTCGAGGACGGACGGGCGGAGGGGCAGAGGGGCGGAGGGGCCGAGGGGCGGAGGGGCAGAGGGGCCGAGGGGCGGAGGGGCAGAGGCGCGGAGGGGCGGAGGGGCGGAGGGGCGGAGGGGAAATCCGAAATCCCAAATCCCAAATCCCAAATGGGCGGGCGGGCGGAATTCCTCATTCCGAATTCCTCATTCCTAATTCCTCTGCAACCTTTTCCCGTTTCCGACGTAGGAGAGTTCACAGGGTCGCGATGTCCGATCCTACGTGGGACCGAGACAGCAAAAGAACGACCTCTGAGAGACTCCTCCTTCTTGGCTCCTCCCCCGGGAGCCACATTTTTTTGCCCTCAGCCGGTCGCGTGCTCGAGGACCTGCTCCAGTTCGGCGGCCGAGTCGACGACCAGCTCCGCGCCGGCGCCGGTGAGCTGGGCGCGGCCGCCGAGCCCCCAGCTCACGCCCACGAAGCGCACCCCGGCGGCGCGGGCGAGCTCGAGATCGACGTCCATGTCGCCGACGACGATTGTCGACGCCGCCTGCGCCCCGGATCGCTCCATCAGGAGATCGGCCATATCGGGCGCCGGCTTGAGCCGCTCGACATCGCCGCCGCCGACAACGTATGGGATCGCCTGCGACCAGCCCAGGCCGTCGACGATGGACCGCGCCCACGGACCGGGCTTATTGGTGGCCACCGCCAGCTTCCGCCCTTCGCCGAGCTCCCGCACCAGCGCGTCAATGCCCGGGTAAGGCCGGGTGCGGTCGAGCAGGCACGACTCGTAGTGGCGGTGGAACACCGGCCGCGCACGGGCGCCCGCCTCTGCGCCGCCGAGCGCGCGCTCGAGCAGCCGCGTCACCCCGTGGCCGATGAAGCGCTCGATCTCGTCCACCGGCAAGGGCGGCCGCCCCAGCTCCACCAGACTCGCGTTCACCGCCGCCGCAAGATCGGCCCGCGAGTCCACCAGCGTCCCGTCGAGGTCGAAGATCACGAGACCGCGAGGTGAACGACGGTTGCCCACGGCATCGATTATGAACGAGCCGCGGGTCTCCGCTACAATCGACCGCACGCCGGCGGCCAGCTCGCCGAGCGTTGTCCTGCACCATGACTCGACGCGTGGCAACAAACGCTGAGGGACTCTCCGTCACGGCCCGCGGATTGCGCAAGCGATTCGAGGGTGGGCTGGTGCGTGCCGTGGACGGGGTCGACCTCGCGATCGCCGCCGGCGAGAGGGTGGCGATCACCGGGCCCACCGGCTGCGGCAAGTCGACCCTGCTGTCGATGCTGGCGCTGCTCGAGCTTCCGGACGAGGGGGAGCTCGAGCTCGGCGGCCGACCCGCCCGTTCGATCGCTCCGGCGGAGCGATGGCGGGCGGAGAACCTCGGCTTTGTCTTTCAGTTCCACCACCTGCTCCCCCACCTCACCGTCGAGGAAAACGTCATGCTGCCGCTGATCGGGCGGGGCATCGCGCGGACCGAGATACGGCGCCGCGCGCGGGCCATGCTCGAAGGGATCGGGCTCGGCCACCGCGCCGGATTTCTGGCCGGCACGCTCTCGGGCGGCGAGCGCCAGCTCACGGCGGTCGCGAGGGCGATGGTCGGGCACCCCTCGCTCGTGCTGGCGGACGAACCGACCGGCAGCGTCGACTCGCACACCGGCGATCGCGTGCTCGCGCTGCTCCTCGACAGCGAGCTCGCCCGCGGGCGGACCGTCATCCTCGTGACCCACGATCCGCGCGTGGCGGCCCGCGCCGACCGCAGGGTGTCCATGCTCGACGGAAGAATCGACCCACCCCAGGCCGCGACGGCGCGCCCCAACCACGAGCCCGGAGGCAAGGATGCAGCTGCGCGGCCTTGACATATTCGCGGCGGCGGCCACCCTCATGTTCCTGGTGTTCGCGGCCGTGATGCACCACGACATGTGGGTCGACGCAGGAGGCCCGGCGAGCAGGGCCGAGTTCTTCATGTACGCCTGCCTCGCCGCCATCGCCATCTGGGTGGGCTGGCTCTATCTTCGGCAGTACCCTCTGCCGGCGTGGGCGCTGGTGGCCGTCGCCGCCGCTCTGGCTCTCCATTTCGTTGCGGGGTTCGTGAGCCTCGACGGGCGGCGGCTCTACGACCACGTCATCTTCGGGATCCGTTTCGACAAGTTCGTGCATTTCGTCAACGCAGCGATCACCGCCCGGGTCGTCGCCGAGCTGGTGCGGCTCGACGGAGGTTCCCTGGGGCGCCTGTACCGACCGCTGATCGTGCTGGTCGTCCTCGGTGTCGGCTCCGGCGTGGAGATGATCGAGTACTCGGTGGCACGGCTCATCCCCGATGCCGGCGTCGGTTTCTACCACAACACGATGCAGGACCTGATCGCCAACCTCTGTGGTGCGACCGCGGCCATGTTCTTCCTGCCCATCGGACGGCGGTCACCGGAGAGCTCGGGCCTGAAAGGTGGAGGCGGCGCGTGAAAGGGGCGGGCCGGGCAGCATGCTGATCACGTTCAGGAACCTGATGCGGCGTTCGCGGCGAACCGCCCTCACCATCGGAGGCATCGCCCTCGGCGCCGCCACCTACATGATGCTCCTCACCGCCGGCCGCGGTCTGCTCGACCTTGTGCGTGAATCCGTCGCCGTACTGGGCGCCGACGTCGTGGTCCAGCAGCACGGGACGGTGTCGGCCTGGACCTCGGTGGTCCCCTTCGAAACCGCCGAACGGTTGGGATCACTGCCGGAGGTCGCGGCGGTCTCGCGTGCGGTGATCGGCAACACCCGTTTCCTGGACGCAAACTACTTCCTGATGTGGGGTGTGGCGACCGACGACCCGATGCTGTCACGCCTCGAGATCGTCGATGGCCGACCCCTGGCGGCGGACGCCGAAACCGCTCAGATGCTGGTCGGGGTCCTGGCGGCGCGCCAGCTCAGGTTGGCGACGGGCCACATCGTGGAGACTCGCCGCCAGCGCTTCGAGGTGGGCGGTGTGTACCGGACGGGTCGCGCCGTGATCGACAGAGGGGCGTTGATCGAGCTGCCGCTCGCCCAGGAGCTTTTCAACGCCGGGAACGGCAGCAACCTGGTGTTCCTCCACCTCGAGGACCCCGCAGGCGCGCAGGCCTGCGCCGAAAGGGTCAACGGGCTCTTCCCGGATGTCACTGCCCATCCGGCCGCAGAGTGGGCCGACAGCTATGTTCAGATCTCGGAAATCGAGTCCTACACCCGTCTCCTGGCGCTGATCGCGCTGGTGATCGCCATGCTGGGGGTCTCGAACGTCCTCCACATCACGGTCTCGGAGCGCACGACCGAGCTCGCGATCCTGCGCGCCCTCGGCTGGTCGCGCCGGCGGGTGGCATCCCTCGTCCTGCTGGAAGGCACGGTCATGAGCCTCCTCGGCGGCCTGCTCGGCATCCCGCTGGCGATGGCTGTGCTGTACGCCCTCGGCACCATCGATCTCGGCGGCTACACGACGGCCGGCCTGATCCCGCTCGCGCTGCCCATCGGCGCGGCCGTCGAGGGCATCGCCGTGTGCCTGCTCGCCGGCGCCCTGGGCAGCCTGACGCCGTTGATCCGCGCCCTCCGCCTGCAGCCGGCACAGGCGCTCCGGGCGCTGTGATCGCGTCGCTCGGACCACTTCCTCGTACAATCCGGACCACCGCGGACCCCCCGCGTTTCACGGACGCCGCCCCGCCGGCTGGTCGACTCTCGAAACGGGTCCGGAATGCGTGACGCCCCGCGCGCAGTTGACCGAGCTGAGCCCGGAACGAAAATCGGGCAAAACTGGAACGCCCCCTGATGACAGACGATCCGAAGCGCCCGCCCAACCGAGACGAGGACGCGACCATCTCATCCTCAGGCCGACCATCGGCCGAGGACGCAGAGACCCTGTCGCTCGAGGCGGACGAGCGGCGACGCGCCGCCGCTGCCCGGCCGCCTGCCGAGATCGCGGGGTACCGCATCATCGGCAGGCTCGGTCAGGGCGGGATGGGTGTCGTGTGGGAGGCGGAGCAGGCGCACCCCAGGCGCCGGGTCGCGCTCAAGGTGCTGCGCGGCGACCACCTGCTGGACGACTACCACGCGCGCATGTTCCACCGCGAGGCCGAGAGCCTGGCCCGCCTCAAGCACCCCAATATCGCAGCCATCTACGAATCGGGCCACACCGGCGACGGCCACCCTTGCTTCGCCATGGAGCTCGTCCGGGGCGAACGGCTCGACCGCTGGCTCGCGAGTCGTCCTGCGACCATCGACGCCGCCGAGCTCGAGCTGCGGCTGCACCTCTTCAAGACCATGTGCGACGCGGTCCATTACGCCCACCAGCGCGGGGTCATCCACCGCGACCTCAAGCCGGCCAACATCATCGTCAGCGAGGACGCGACCTCGATGTCGGGCACCGCCTCGGGGACGGCCAGGCCGACCCTCAAGATCCTCGACTTCGGACTCGCCCGAATCACCGACGCCGACGTCGCCGCCACCATGGTCTCCGAGATCGGCACCATCAAGGGCACCCTGGAGTACATGAGCCCGGAACAGGCTCGCGGCGACGTGGACTCCGTCGACACCCGCTCGGACGTCTACGCCCTGGGCGTGATCCTCTACGAGATGCTCACCGGAGCGATGCCGTACGAGGTCAACCGCGCGGCCATCGCCGAGGCGGTGCGGGTGATCTGCGAGGACCCGCCGCGGCCGCTGCGCGAGAGCTTCACCGGTGCCCGCCGCCTCGACCCCGACCTCGAGACCATTGTCGGCAAAGCGCTGGAGAAGGAGGCCGACCGCCGCTACGCCTCGGCCGCGGCCCTCACCGAGGACATCGAACGCTACCTCGGCTCGCAGCCGATCCTCGCACGGCCGCCGAGCGCGCTCTATCAGCTGCGCAAGTTCGCGCGGCGCAACCGCCTCCTGGTGGGCGGCGCCGCGGCGGCCCTCGTCATGCTGGTGGCCTTCGCCACCGCCATGACGGTCCAGGCCGAGCGCATCCGCCGCGAAGCGGCGCGGGCCAACCGCGAGGCGGCCACCGCCCGCGAGGTGTCGGAGTTTCTGATCGGGCTGTTCGACCGCTCGGACCCGACCCTCACCCGGGGCGAGGAGGTCACCGCGCGGCAGCTGCTCGACACCGGTGCCGACCGGATCGAGGAGCTCGACGACCAGCCGCGGACCCAGGCCGCCTTCATGGAGTCCATGGGGCGGGTTTTCATCGTGCTCGGCGAGTTCGACCGCGCGGAGCCTCTGCTCGAGCGCGCGGTCGCGATCCGCGAGCGCTTCGCCGCCGAGGACGAGCTCGCTCTCGCGAGGGCACTGTTCCACCAGGCAAACGTCGTCGATCAGCTCGGGCGCTACGTGGAGGCGGAGGAACCGGCGCGGCGCTCGGTGGAGATCCGGGAGCGGCTGCTCGGCGACCACCCCGAGCTGGCAACCAGCCTCAACACCCTCGGCAACGTGCTGTGGCACCAAGGCAGGCTCGACGAGGCCGAGGCCGTGCACCGCCGTGCGCTCGATCTCCGCGAGCGGATTCTGCCGCCCGGCCACACCGACATCGGCCAGACCCTGCACAACCTCGGTGCGCTGCGCTACTTCGCCGCCGATCTCGCCGAGGCGGAGCGCCTGTGGCGGCGGTCGGCAGAGATCGAGGAGGCGGCGCACGGCCCCGACGACTGGAACCTCGCCACCAGCCTCCACACCCTGGCCATCGTGTGCAGCGACCAGGACCGCTTCGACGAGGCGCTCGAGCTGGAGCAGCGTGCGCTCGCCATCCGCGAGAAGGTGCTGGGACCCGAGCACCCGCACGTGGCCCTCAGTCTGACCACCATGGGCAACATCCTGCGCGACACCGGGCGCGCGGCGGAGGCCGAACCGTTGATCCGCCGCGCGGTGGGGATCATGGAGGAGGCCACGGGTCCACAGCACGGCGAGACGCTGTGGATGCGGCGCAGCCTGGCGCGCACGCTGA
>DATIVB010000338.1:0-2253 GCA_035466375.1 Chondromyces sp. | reverse complement strand
GGCCAGGCCCAGGTCGAGGGGTCGTCGTCGAACTCGGGCAGCTGCGGCTCGCGGCCCCGGCGCTGGCCGAGCCGCCAGCTCCACACCGTGGCGTACTTGAGGAAGGCCCCGAAGGCCGGCACGCCGCACATCACGAGTCCGCGGATGCCTTCGAGGACTCCGAGCTGCAGGATGTAGGTGCGAAAGAAGCGCCACGCCGGACGGACGACAATCTCCCAGGCGCCGGCGCCCCGGCGTCCGTCACGCCACAGCTGCGCCGCGCCCCACAGGGCGTAGCGGCGGGTGCGCTCGGTGTACTCCTCGAGGTTGTCGACCATGTGGTGGTCGAGGGGCGCTTCGAGAACCTCAGGCGGTTCGAGGGTCTTCATGTCGGCGTGAACGCGGCGGTTCGGATAGCGGGCGGCTCCACGGCGGAACAGACGCACCACCTGGTCGTGCTGCCAGCCCGAGTAGTGCAGCTCCCGCCCGAACGCCAAGGTCCTGCGGTTGATGGCGAAGGCCGAGGCCGGGGCGGCGGGGGAGGCGAGCACCGCCTCGATCTCGGCCCGCAGCTCGGGCGTCACGCGTTCGTCGGCGTCGAGAATCAGCACCCACTCGAAACGGCAGCGGTCGATGGCCCAGTTCTTCTGTGAGGCCGCGCCGTAGTACGGGCGCTGCAGTACCGTCACGCGGTCGAAGCAGCTGGCGATAGCTGGCGTGGCGTCGCTCGAGTGGGAGTCGACGACCAGGATCTCGTCGCACCACGCGAGGGACTCGAGGCAACCGGCGATGTTGTCGGCCTCGTTGTGGGTGGTGACGATGGCCGACAGCCGTCGGCGGAAGCGGCCGCTCGATGGCGCCTCGACCACCTTCGGCGGCGCCGGTCTCGGTCGGTTCTCAGTCGTCGCCGGAGTGGGCTGCTGCGCGGGTGCTGGATATGCGCTCATGTTTTCCGGCTCCGTTCGTCCTGATCGTGTTCTTGCCGTCGGGCGGACGCGGCGCTGATTTCCACCCGGTATACGGAGGTTAAGAGCGATCCATCCATCGGCATTCCCCGATGACGGTCGCAGTCCCACGGCCTGGCGGCCGTGAGGGGGGTCACAGCGGTGGGGGGGAGGCTGCAATTGGAATTAGGAATGAGGAATTAGGAATGAGGAATTAGGAATTCCCCTCCGCCCTCCCGGCACGCGGGACGCGTGCCCCACAAGGTGGGCCGTCGCGATGTTGCGGGACAGCCATCTCGGCTGCCGGGTCGAGGGGGCGGCGCGAGTCGTTGGAACGTTGGAACGTTGAATGTTCGAACGTTCCACCCACCCACCCGGCACGCGGGACGCGTGCCCCACAACCGCACAACGTTGCAGTGGCGTCCTTTCGTGACCACGCGTCCCGCGTGGAGGAGGGGTGTGTGGAACTCAAAACTCAAAACTGATGACGGACCGGAGGGGCGAGTGGAAAATCCGAAATCCGAAATCCGAAATCCGAAATGGGTGGGCGGCTGGGAAATCCGAAATCCCAAATTCGAAATCCGGAATGGGTGGGAGGTCGGGAATTCCTAATTCCTAATTCCTAACTCCTAATTCAACGCCGTGTCCCTGCTATCCTCAGCCCCTCAATTCGACTCCCGGGGGGCCCGATGAACGCTCGATTCCTGGTTCTCGCGACACTGGCGGCGGCGGCAACGGCAACTGCTGCGGAGATTCCCGACGACCACCTCAACTCGCTGTCCTACCGTCTGGTCGGACCGTACCGGGGCGGCCGGGTCACTGCGGTTGCCGGTGTCCCCGGCGACCCGATGACTTACTACATGGGATCCACCGGAGGCGGAGTGTGGAAGACCGCCGACGCCGGCATCACCTGGTTCAACGTCTCCGACGCCTTACGACCTCTGGAGCCGAAACCCGAACCCGAGATCATGGGCGAGGTGGCGCCGGCCATGGCCGAGCTCGGCCTGGTCCGCGAGCCCGTCGGCGGTCTCCCCGAGCGCGTCGAGTGGCAGCGGCGGCCGGGCGACGCCTTCGGCACGGCCTCCATCGGCGCGATCGCGGTGGCGCCGTCCGACCCCAACGTCATCTACGTGGGCACCGGATCGGCCTGCCCGCGCGGCAACATCTCGCCGGGGGACGGTGTCTACAGGTCCGTGGACGCGGGGGCGACCTGGCGCCACATCGGTCTCCCGAAGGCCGGTCTGATCGGCCGCATCCTGGTCCACCCGGCGGACCCCGAGCTGGTCTACGTCGCGGTGCTGGGCAACATCTTCGCCGCCAACCCCGAACG
>DATIVB010000337.1:0-6651 GCA_035466375.1 Chondromyces sp. | reverse complement strand
GAAGACCTGGAAGGTCGCGAGGTCCGGCACCAGCAGCATGTCGGACTCCTCGATCCGCGTGAAGCCCTGGATCGAGGAGCCGTCGAACATGATCTGGCCGTCGAGGGCCTTCTCGAACTGGCTCGAGGGCACCTCGACGTTTTTGATGATGCCGTCGATGTCGGTGAACTGGAGGCGCAGGAAGTGCACGTTCTCCTTCTTGCAGCGGGTCAGGATCTCGGCGGCGGGTGTCGGCATGATGAGGCCTCCTCGGTGTTCGTTTCGCGGATTCTGGGCCCATTTATCGTCGAAGTCAAGCTGGATTCTGCAAAATGATCAGAATTTTTGGAGCAAACCGCAAGATTCCGCGATCAGGGAGCAGTACCGGTCGTCCGACGCGCGTCCGGCCGCCTGGCGATCTCGCCGGGCTCGGGAGCGGGGGCCGGATAGGGCCGGTGGTCGGGAACGTTCGAACCTGCAACGTTCGGCTCATCCGGGAGATGTGGGGTCGGCGACGGTCGATTTCGAATTTCGAATTTCCCGCCCACCCACCGAGCAATCTGCGGTGCAGCTCCACCCGGTCGACAGTGGGCGGAGCAGTGGCAGAGGCAGTGGCAGTCACAGTGGCCGGAAACAGTGCCAGTGGCAGTGGACAGCCACAGCGTCCAGACGGGCGCGTCGGCACAACCCCCGATCATGCCCTCGGGTTGAGCAGCCTCCAGGTCATGGCGCGTACTTCGTCGAAGGTCGCCAGCACGGTGGCAGTGCCAGGAGCATCAACGACCCCGGCGTGAGCCAGGAGACGGAGATGGCTGTCCACCTCCCTGGCCGAGGCGTAGGCGATCCGCCAGAAGTGTTGACGGTCCCGTCCGGACCGTCCCTGCCCTTCGGCAAGGTTGGCGGGGACTGAGCTCGCCGAGCGGATCACCTGATCGGCGATCGACTTCAGAGGGGCCGGCACCCTCATCACGAGCTTGATCGCAGTGCCTGCGGCTTCCAGGGCCTTCGAGTGGGCAACGAGGTCGGGTGTCGTGAGGGCGTCGAGCATGGTCACCTCCGGGTCGTTCATGCCCTCTCCTCAATGCCGGTGGGACCGCCGGAGTCAAGGGTGCTTCGCACCGGGCCCCGGGCCCGGCTTGCCCTTGACTCCGGGTGCCCCACCGGCTATCCGCGGATTTGAACGACCCGGAGGTGGCCATGCCGCGGTCGCGCCCCCGGCTCACTGCCCCGGTTGCTGCCACGAATGCGGCCCTCTGACACTGAAACTGTCACTGAAACTGTCTCTGAAACTGTCACTGTCATCTGCCACTGTCACTGAAGCTGAATCCGGGCACGGAGACGGGTACGGGTACTATCCGATGCCTCCATCCCATGCAATTCCAGATGAGCCGAACGTTGGAACGATCGAACGTGCTAACGTTTCCCCGAATGAAGGACAAGGAAGTCGATGCGCCCGTGATCGACCACCCGCGTCCAATCGTCACGCATCGCGGGGGTTGCCACTGCGGCCGGGTTCGCTTCGAGGTCGAGGCGCCGGCCGAGCTCGAGGTGGAGCTCTGCAACTGTTCGATCTGCTCGATGACCGCGTACCTGCACCTGATCGTGCCGCGCTCGCGCTTCCGCCTCCTCCAGGGCGAGAACGAGCTCACCACCTACACCTTCAACACCGGCGTCGCCCGGCACCTCTTCTGCAGCCACTGCGGCATCAAGTCGTTCTATGTGCCGCGCTCCAACCCCGACGGCATCAGCGTCAACGCCCGCTGCCTCGACCCCGCAACCGTGGAGCGCATGCGGGTCAGGGACTTCGACGGCCGCAACTGGGAGGCGCACGCCCACGAGCTCGAGCACCTCTCCCGCGAGGACCCATGAGCGCCCGCCGCCGCGGATCGTCGTCGTGACGGGTCTCCTGATTGCCGCCGCAGCCTCCGTTTCGAGCCCGGAGGCCGGGGACCTCGGCAGAGTGCTGCTGTGGGTGGCGGTGCCGGCGGTGCTGCTCGGGACGGCGGCGGCGGCGGCGATCAAGCGGGCCGTGCTGTCGCGCCCGCGCTTCAGCGGGCACCGTCCGGGCCTCCGGACCTTCATCTGGGTCGGGATTGCGGACATGGTAGCGTGGGCGGTGCTGTGGCCGGCCTTGCTGGCGCTGCGACTCCGAGGCCTCGAGTCCGGCCGCGGGCTGTGGGTCCTGGCCCTGCTGATGGTGGTCGCTCTCGGCTACCTCGCCAACCGCTACGGTTTCGGCAGGGCTTTCGACCCGCGGGTTGCCGGCAGCATCCGCGGGACTCTGCTGGCGGAGCTCTTCACGATCCTGATGCCGGCGCTCAGCGTCGGCTTCGGCATCGCGATCTACCTACTGCTCGGAGTGCTGGGGGGCTGAGGTGATCAAGAACGTCAAACAGCGCGTGTGGGCCTTCGACCTCGAGTGGGCGCCCGATCCGACGGCCGGGCGGCTGCTCTACGAGGAGGCGGCCGGGATCGAGGACCCGGCCGAGGTGCTGCAGATCATGTGGAGGCGCGGCGGCGCCACCGACGACGAGCCGAGGCCCTTCCTCAAGACCGTCCTCTGCCGGGTGCTGTCGGTGGCGGCCCTCGAGCGCCGCGAGCTTCCCGAAGGCACCGTCAAGCTGACGCTGACCGCCCTGCCGCACGACCCGGGCAACACCGAGGAGGCCGCGGAGGCGCATGTTGTCGGGGCCTTCCTCGAGGCCCTCGGCAAGAACCGGCCGCAGCTGGTCGGCTTCAACTCCGTACAGTCGGACCTCAAGATCCTGGTCCAGCGCGGGCTCATCCTCGGCCTCTCGGCGCCGGGCTTCTGCGAGCGCCCCGACAAGCCCTGGGAGGGCATCGACTACTTCGCGCGCGGAAGCGACTGGAATATCGACCTCAAGGAGATCTTCGGCGGCTGGGGCCTCGGCAGCCCGAGCCTGCACGAGCTCGCCGTGCAGTCGGGGATCCCCGGCAAGATGGGCATCGAGGGCTCGGACGTGGCGCCGCTGTGGCTCGCGGGCGACCTCGACCGCATCGTGCGCTACAACGAGTGCGACGCGGTCACCACCTACCTCGTGTGGCTGCGGGCGGCGCACTTCGCGGGCCACTTCGACGACCGGGAGTACGCCCGCGAGCAGCAGCTCGTCTCCGATCTTCTCCAGGCCGAGGCGGCGAAGGGCGGCCGCGACCACCTGCAGGCTTACCTCGACGCCTGGGTGCGGCTGACCGGCGAGGCCGCCCGCGGAGGCCGCGAGGAATAGAATCGGCGCCGGCTTTGTCTCACAACGTAGTCCGGACGGGCGGTCGGGGCCCGACCGGCCTCGAGGGCCGGGCGCGACAGGGAGCCAGTTCAGTGCAACGAAAACAGGGCAAGCGGGCCGGCGTCGACCGGCGGGATTTCATGCGGCTGCTCGCCGGCACCGCGGCGGCGGCCGGCGTGTCGCTGCCGGTCGCCTCGTGCGGCGGTGGCTCCTCGACCGACAAAAAGGTCATCGTGCTCGGTCTCGACGGCCTCGATCCCAAGATCCTCAGCGGCCTGATGCAGGCGGGCCGGCTGCCCAACTTCAAGAAGCTGGCCGAGCTGGGCTCGCTGCAGCCGCTGGCGACCACGATGCCCGCCCTGAGCCCGGTGGCCTGGTCGAGCTTCATCACCGGCATGACCCCCGGCGGCCACGGCATCGCCGACTTCATCGCCCGCGACCCCGCGACCTACACCCCGGTGTTCGCGATCTACGAGAACACCGAGCCCGAACTCACGATCTCGGTCGGCGACGTGCACCTCCCGATCAAGGGCGGAGGGCCGAAGAACCTGCGCCGCGGCAAGCCCTTCTGGGCGTACCTGACCGAGCGCGACATCCCCGCCTGGATCTCCAAGGTCCCAACCAACTTCCCGGTCGAGGAGACCGCCACCTACGCCATCGCCGGTATGGGCACGCCGGACCTTGTGGACTCCTACGGCGTCTTCTCCTTCTACACCTCCGATCCCTTCGAGCACTACCCCGACCTCGAGGGCGGCGAGATCGTCTACGTCGACGTCACCGACCGGGTCGTGCGCTCGCGCCTGCTGGGGCCGGTGAACTCGCTCAAGACTCCGAAGGACACGAGCTCGGACCCCTACGCCAACACCGCCACCATCCCCTTCACCGTCTACCTCGACCCCGAGGCCGACGGCGCGCGCCTCGACGTCCAGGGGCAGAGCATCCTGCTCAAGCGGGGCCAGTACTCGCCTTGGGTCAGGCTGAACTTCGACCTGCTGCCGGTGATCGGCTCGGTGTCGGGGATCGCGCGCTTCCTCCTCAAGGGCGTCGCGCCCCACTTCCAGCTCTACGTCACGCCCATCAACATCGACCCCTCGGCGCAGGCGGCCCCGGTCACCTACCCGGCCTCCTTCGGGGCCGAGATTGCGCGCGACATCGGCGCTTTCTGGACCAAGGGCCTGCCCGCCGACGTCAAGGCCTTCGACCACAAGATCATCAACGACGAGGAGTACGTGGGCCAGGCCGAGCTCATCCTGAAGGAACGGATGGCGCTCTTCGACCACCAGTGGTCTCGCTTCGACGGCGGGCTCTTCTACTTCTACGTCTCGTCGACGGACCAGGACGCGCACATGATGTGGCGCAACATGGACCCGACCCACCCCAAGCACCACGAGTCCGACCTCCGATTCGCCGGTTGGATCCCCCACCTCTACGAGGAGATGGACAAGCTCGTGGCCAAGGTGCTGCCCGCGATCGACGACCGGACCCTGGTCCTCATCTGCTCCGACCACGGCTTCGCCCAGTTCGGGCGCCAGTTCCACCTCAACACCTGGCTGCGCGACAACGGCTACCTGAAGCTCAAGGACGGTGCCGAGAAAAAGGACGAAACCTCCATCTTTGACGTCGACTGGAGCGAGACCGCGGTCTACGGTGTCGGTTTCAACGGCCTCTACGTCAACCTCAAAGGCCGCGAGGGGCAGGGCATCGTGCCGCCGGAGAAAGTGCCCGAGCTGACCTCGAAGCTCGCCCGCGAGCTCGAGGCGATTGTCGACCCCGAGACCGGGCAGCGCCCGATCGCCAAGGTCTACCGGCGCGACGAGATGTACCTCGGCCCCGCGACCCCGATCATGCCCGAGCTGCTGGTCGGCTACACGCCGGGCTACCGCAACGCCTCGGCCTCTGTCCTCGGCGCCACCGGCAAGCCGACCATCGACCTCAACCCCTGGGCCTGGTCCGGCGACCACTCCATGGCCCGCGACCTCGTGCCCGGCACCCTGCTCTCCTCCAAACCCGTGGCGAGGACCGGCAACAGCATCCTCGATCTGCCGGTCACCATCCTCGAGTTCTTCGGGGTCGACAAGCCGGAGCAGATGGTGGGAAGCTCGATCTTCCGCGGCTGACGCCGCGGAAGATCGAGAATGAGGAATTCGGAATGAGGAATTAGGAATGCCCCTACGCCCCCCCAGAGAACGGGAGGGTCATTGAGAACTCCTGAAGTCATCGCGCCCTCCAAGGAACGGGAGGGCGGGCGGGAATTCCTAATTCCTAATTCCTAATTCCTAATTCCTCATTCTACTGAATGTAGCCGAGGCTCTTGAGCTGCTTGAGCGTCTCCTCGTCGAGGTCCTCCTCGGTGCGGAGGTCGGGGTCGAGGGAGGCCACGGAGACCATCTTCTCCCACGCCTGGAGGTGGCGGACCATGACCTCGAGCTTGTCGGGCTGGGAGGCCGCGAGGTCGTCGAGGGCCAACGGGTCGGCGCCGAGGTCGAAGAGCTGCGCTCCGTCGCCCGCGATGCCACTCACCATGGCCATGCCGCCGAGGGCCACGAAGCGCTGACCGCCGCCCTGCGGCGACTCGGCGAAGGCGACGTAGGGGGGTTGGCCGCCGCCGCCGATAATCGGCACCAGGCTGGCGCCCTGGACACCGGCCGGAACGGGCTGCCCGGCGAGCTCGAGCACGGTGGGCATGAGGTCCACCACCTCGACGATCTTGGACACCGCCTGCGGGCTGGCGCCGCCGGGATAGCGAATAAACACCGGCACCCGGGTGACCGCCGGGTAGAGCGACTCGCCGAAGAGCTCGCCGTGCTCCTGCAGGGCGAAGCCGTTGCTGCCGAGCACCACGAGGGTGGCGCGCCGGTCGAGCCCGAGCTCGCGCAGCAGCTCCACGAAGCCCGCCAGCTGCGCGTCGATCACCTGCACCCGCGCCGCGTACCAGGTCCTCGCCCACTCGAGGTCGGCCTCGTCGAAGGCGAGGGGATCGCCGCCACTGCGCGAGGCGAGCACCTCCTGGAGGCGCTGCTCCATGCCCTCGGGCCGGCCGCTGCCCTGAAGCAACGCGCTCACCTGCTCGAGACCGGCATGCGACCAGCCGGCGAACACCATCAGGAAGTTCCCGTCCGCGTTGTCGCGCAGCCATAGGCGCGCGCTGTCGGCCGGCGCCCGCTCGATCAGGTAGGCGTCGAAGCCCTGCGAGAGACCGTAGTCGCTGCTCGCCGGCGAGCCCTCGACGAAGGCGGCGGTGGCGAAGCCTGCGCCGCCGAACGCCTCGGCGAGCGTCATCGCCTCCTCCGCCAGATAGTCGCCGGGCGCCCGCAGGCCATTACTCGTCGGGTAGAGGCCGCTGAACAGGGTCGCCAGCGACGGGGCCGCCTGCGGTGCCTGGGCGAAGGCCCACTCGAAGCGCACCGACTCGGCGGCCAGGGCGTCG
>DATIVB010000336.1:0-3500 GCA_035466375.1 Chondromyces sp. | reverse complement strand
CAGCCCAGGCCTCGACGCCTTCGACCACGTCATCGTCCTGATGATGGAGAACCGATCCTTCGACAACCTGCTCGGCTACCTCTACGAGCACGACCAGCCCGCCCACTTCGTCGGCCGCGGCGAACGCATCTTCCGCGGCGTGGCGGGTCGGACCGACCTCTTCAACGTCGACAACCGGACGCCCCCCGTGCGCTACCCCGTGCGCAAGGCGCCCTCCGCGACCCCCGAAGACATGTGCCACCCCTGCCCCGACCCCGGTGAGGAGCACAGCCCCCACATCAACCGCCAGCTCTACGGCGTGGACCCGGTGCCGGAGGCTCTGCTCGCTGAGCCGGCGCCCATGAACGGCTTCGTCCGCGACTACATCGAGGCCGTGAGCTCCCAGGTCGCCGCCGACGGCGGCGAGGCGACGCCGGAGGTCTACGGGCGGATCATGAACTGCTTCACGCCCGAGGCGATGCCGGTCATCAACGGCCTCGCCCGGCAGTTCGCGTGCTCCGACGAGTGGTTCTGCTCGGTGCCGAGCCAGACCTTCTGCAACCGCTCGTTCTTCCACTCCGGCCAGTCGCACGGCTGGGTGCACAACCCCCCGTACCTGAAGTGGCTCGAGAACCACAGCCCGACCGTGTTCGAGCGCCTGAGCGAGAGCTTCGCGCCCGGCGAGGACTGGCGCATCTACTGGGACCACCAGGACATCGAGCCGCTGACCAAGCTCATCCACCCGCACCTCGCGCGGAGGCGCTGCCGAGACCGTTTCCGCCGCTTCGCGGACTTCGCCGCGGACTGCGCACGGGGCAACCTGCCCGCCTACACCTTCATCCAGCCGCGACTGATCTTCAACCACAACGACATGCACCCGCCCGGCGCGATGGAGCGCGAGGTGCACTCGAGCCTGCTCGCCGGTGAGCTCCTGATCAATGAGGTCTACAACGCGGTGCGCCACGGCGCGAAGTGGCTGCGGACCCTGCTCGTCGTCACCTTCGACGAGCACGGCGGCTGCTACGACCACTGGCCGCCGCCAACCGGTGCCGCGCCGCCGCTGGAAAATCCGCCCTACGAGCTCGAGAAGGGCTTCCGCTTCGACCGCTTCGGCGTCCGCGTGCCGACCATCTTCGTCTCGCCCTACATCGCACCCGGAACCGTCGTGAGGGCCGAGGGCGACACCCCCTTCGACCACACCTCGATGATCAAGACCCTGTGCGAGAAGTGGGGTCTCGAAGCGCTGACCGACCGCGACCGCGCGGCGCCGGATTTCTCGTCGGTCTTCAACCTCGGCGAGCGCGACGCCCGCGTCGACACCCCCGAGCTCAGCCCGCGCCCCTACACGCCGGTCACCGCCGCGCAGGCCGACGGCTCGCTGCTGAACAACTTCCAGGTTGCCTTCGGGCACCTCATCGCCCACCACCGGGGGCTGCCCCCGCCGCACGGGGCGAAGACCGTCGGCGAGCTGCTCGACGCGGTCAAGGCGGGGGGCGGTTGAACGTTGGAACGTTCGAACGTCGGACGTTCGAAAAATAGGTTCGTCTGGCTCTATCGGAACCGTACGGAGTGACCGCGGAGATTTCGGATTTCGAATTTCGGAATTCGGATTTCCACCCACCCCCCAGGTCCGGGTGAAGAGGTGAAGCATGACGGGTTGGATGCGCGAGTCTTGACCCGTCACTCCTTACCCCTTAACCCTTCACTCTTAACCCTTAACCCTTTACTCTTAACCCTTAACCCTTAACCCTTGACCCGGCTCTGTGCCCTCTGTGTCTCTGTGGTTCAAGCGACTCCTCGAATCGATCGGTGTGAACGCATCGGAGATGGTTGTGCCGCCTGCTCGCTGCCACGGACGCGGCGCTCTGACACTGAAACTGTGACTGAAACTGTCACTGAGACTGTCACTGAGACTGTCACTGTCATCTGTCACAGCCACTGCCGCTGTCCCTGAACCCGAATCAGGGCACGGGATCGGACACGGGTCGTATCCGATCTCTCCATTCCATCCACTTCCGGATAAGCCCGACGTTCCAACGTTCGAACGTTCCAACGTTCAAACGACCTCTCCCCCTCGGCGGCCCGGATGCGCGACAATGTGCCGGTGAAGCGTGCGCTGCCCGAGCCGGGCCCGCTGGCGGGTCTCTGGGACCTCGACCCCGGGGTCGTGTTTCTCAACCACGGCTCGTTCGGCGCGACGCCGCGCAGCGTGCTGGCGGAGCAGGGCCGGATCCGCGCCCTGCTCGAGTCCGACCCGGTGGCATTCTTCGAACGTCGCTACCAGCCGTTGCTCGACGCCGCACGGGCCGCCCTCGCCGACTTCGTGGGCGCGCGACCCGAGGATCTGGTCTTCGTCGCCAACGCGACCACCGGCGTCAATACCGTGCTGCGCAGCCTCGAGCTCCGTCCAGGTGACCAGCTCCTCGTCACCGACCACGAGTACAACGCCTGCCGCAACGCGCTCGAGGCGGTCGCTGCGCCGGCGGGCGCGGTGGTGGAGGTGGTGCGGCTGCCGTTTCCGCTGCAGTCGCCGGACGAGATCCTCGACCGGGTTCTCGAGCGGGTGACCGCGAGGACGAGGCTGCTGCTGATCGATCACGTCACCAGCCAGACGGCGTTGGTGATGCCGCTCGAAAGCCTGGTGCGCGAGGTCCAGGGCTGCGGTGTCGACGTCCTGGTCGACGGCGCGCACGCCCCCGGCATGCTCGAGCTCGATCTCACGGCCCTGGGCGCAGCCTACTACACGGGCAACTGCCACAAGTGGATGTGCGCGCCGAAGGGGGCGGGATTCCTGGTGGTCCGCGAGGACCTCAGGTCGACCGTACGCCCGCTGGTGATCAGCCACGGCGCCAATGCCCCCGTCGGCGAGCGCTCGCGCCACCATCTCGAGCACGACTGGACCGGGACCCGTGACCCGAGCGCCTGGCTGAGCGTGCCGGCGAGCCTCGAGACGCTTGGCGCGATGGTGGACGGAGGCTGGCCGGAGGTGCGCCGGCGCAATCACGAGCTGGCCCTGGAGGGCCGGCGCACGCTCGCAGCGGCCCTCGGGTCGGACCTGCCGTGCCCGGACGCGATGGTCGGCAGCATGGCTTCGCTGCCGCTGCCCGACGCACGCGGCGACCGTCGAACGGCCGACGGCGAGCGCGACCCGGTGCAGGAGGCGCTGTACCGCGACTGGGCGATCCAGGTGCCGGTGATTCCCTGGCCTGCACCGGGGCAGCGGCTGCTTCGCCTGTCGGCGCAGCTCTACAACAGCCGCGAGCAGATGGCGTACCTCCGGGAAGCGCTGCTCGAAGTGCTGTCCAAGCACTCCTGAGGACTCGACCAGGAATCGACCGGCCTTCCCTTGTGTTGCCTTCATTCAGCGACTGCGACTCAATTCATACCGTGCGCGGTCCGAAAATCTGAACCGAGGAGGCGACACATGAGCTTCAAGCTGCCGAACCTGCCCTATGACTTCAAGGCCCTGGAGCCGCACATCGATGCGCGCACCATGGAGATCCACCATGGCAAGCACCACC
>DATIVB010000335.1:0-5982 GCA_035466375.1 Chondromyces sp. | reverse complement strand
AGGCGATCTCCGAGGCCTGGTAGTCGAGCCCGTCCTCGGCGAGGTGGACGTGGCAGCCGCAGCCCGGCGGGCGCCGGTCGGCGACCTCGTCGAGGGTCGCGTCGGAAAGGGTGAAGCTCGCGTGCAGGCCGACGGTGCCGCGGATGCGGGGGTCGTCCTGGTGCTCGTCGATGAAGCGCAGGTTCTCCACCAGGCCGGCGACCGCCTCGTTGCGGCCGTTGCGGTCGGAGATCTCGTAGCACAGGACGGCGGAGAGACCGGCCTCGGCGAGGGCGCGGGCGATGAGGTCGAGACTGCCGCGCAGGCAGGTCGGCGAGGCGTGGTGGTCGAAGACCGTCGTGCAGCCCGCACGGATGCAGTCGGCGGCCCCGAGAAGTGCCGACAGGCGGACCGTCTCCGGGGTCAGGGCGCGGTCGAGCCGCCACCACATCCGGTCGAGGATCTGGCCGAAGTCGGACGGCGCCGCGGCCGGTGCGAGGCCGCGCGCGAGCGCGGAGTAGAGGTGGTCGTGGAGGTTGATGAAGCCGGGCATGATGAGGCCGCCGGCCGCATCGATGGGTTCGGCGTCCGGGAACCCGGCCGCCAGCTCGGCCGCCGGGCCGACGCCGACGATGCGCTCGCCGGACCACGCCACCGCCCCGTCGACCACGACCTCCGGGGCCTCGCCGCCGGTGACGACGACGCCGTTCGCAAGGAGCGTGACCGGATCGCGGCCGCCGTTCACGCCACGCCCCGCCGCACCCACACGCCCCCGCCCGCCGGCCCGAAGGCCTCGCCGCCGTCCGCCTGCCGCTCGTAGACGCAGCCGCCGCGCAGGTAGGTGGCCAGCACCCGACCCGTGAGCTCCACGCCCTCGAGGGGCGTGTAGGGGTTGAGGTTGTGGAGCCCGCTGCCCCGGACCGTCCACCGCGCGCGCTCGTCGAAGACCACGAAGTCCGCGTCGCAGCCCGGGCGCAGGCTGCCTTTGCGGTGCTCGATGCCGAAGAAGCGGGCCGGCTCGGAAGCGGTCACCTCGGCCAGGCGCTGGAGCGTGAGCCGGCTCGAGCGCACGCCGCTACTGAACAGGTAGGGCAGCAGCAACTCGACCCCGGGGACGCCGCCGTAGTCGCTCCAGATCGACCCGGTCTCCTTTTCCTCCGGCCAGCGCCCGGCGGCGTGGTCGGAGGCGGCGAAGCTGAGCTCGCCGTCGGCCAGCCCCTGCCACAGACGCTCGCGATCGCGGGCGCTTTTGACCACCGGGGCGGTCTTGAGCACCGAGCCCAGGCGCTCGAGATCGTCCGCGGTGAACTCCAGGAAGTGGGGGCAGGTCTCGGCCGAGATCGGCAGCCCCTCGAGCCGGGCCGCGCTCACGAGGTCGAGGGCCTCGCCGGAGGCGAGGTGGACGATGTGCAGCCGGGCGCCGGTGGCGCGGCACGCCTCGATGCAGGTGGCAACCGCGGCGGCCTCGGCTTCCGAAGGCCGCGAGGCGGCGTAGGCCGTCGGCGAGTCCTCGCCGTGGCGGTGGGCGCGTGAGGTCAGCTCCTCGACGATCGCGCGGTCCTCGGCGTGCACGCCCACCGGGATGCCGAGCCGGTGGGTTTCGACGAGGACCCCGCGCAGCGCTTCGGCGGAGAGGTCGCGGAAGCTGTCCATCCCCGACAGGAGGTAGACCTTGATCGCGCCGACGCCGTGGTCGGCCAGGGAGGCGAGGCGGTCCTGCCAGCCGGGGGCCTCGAGGATGTTGCCGGAGACGCCGCCCCAGAGGACGAAGTCGACGACGGCCTTGGGCCGGATCACGTCGAGCTTGGCGGCCAACGCCTCGACGTCGGTGACCGGCGGCACCGAGGTGCAGGGCATGTCGGCCACGCAGGTGACGCCGCCCGCCGCCGCCGCGCGGGTACCGCTCGAGAAGTCCTCGCGCTCGGTGAAGCCGGGGTCGTTGAAGTGGACGTGGCCGTCGATCGCGCCCGGCAGCACCAGGGCGCCGCCGAGGTCGACCCAGTGCTCGTCGCCGGAGGCGGTCGCCCCGCCGGCGTCGAGGATCTCCTCGAAGCGCCCGTCCTCCACCACCAGCTCGGCGAAGCGGGTGCGGTTGTCGCCGGCCGGGATCCGCAGGTTGACGAATCGGGTGCGCATCGTGGGTCAAGTCTACCGTGGACGTGCACCGGAGCGCGTGCGTCCAGAAGCGGGATTTCGAATTTCGAAATTCGAAAGTCCGCCCGCCCGTCTCCAGGGCAGAGGGGCAAAGGGGCGGAGGAGCAGAGGGGCAGAGGGGCGGAGTGGCGGAGGTCAGTCCGGGTCGACGTCCACTGCCGGAAGCTCCGGCATGGATTCGGTGAGGGCGGAAAGGAGCACGAGCATCGTGCCCAGCCGCGCCAGGTCGAGCAGCTCGCCGCCGGGTGCGGGGCCTGCAGCGACGGCGGTTTCGACCTCGAGGGTCGCGGCGTCGAGCACCAGGCGCAGCGTCGGCGAGCTGTAGTGCAGCACGCGGCCCGCCCACAGACGGTGGGTCTCGCCCGCGAAGCGGGCGTCGAGGCCTCGCGCATCGCCGCGCCGCAGCAGCATGAAGGCATTGTCCGGCTCGGCCTCGAGCTCGGCGCGGTCGAGGTACAGCCGCGGCTTGTCCCGCCACGGACGCCCCGCGGTGGGGCAGAAGGTGACGCAGTTGCCGCATTCGTTGCACAGGTCGGCGAGGACCGCCACTTGCGGTCCCTGCTCGATGCGCAAAGAGGCGGAGCCGGCGACCCTCACCGCGTCGCCATCCCGAGTCAGCCGCGGCAGCTGCAGCAGCTCCGGCCGTGCGGTGTAGGTGACGATCGCGCGGTTGGGACACACTCCCTCGCAGGTGGAGCAGAGGACGTCGCAGTCCAGACACCGCCACGCCTCGGCCGCGCCGACCTCGGGCGTCATCGTGAGGATCACCTCTGAGAAGTCGTTCCTGGTGGACGGCGGCCGTTGCGGGATATCGACCCTGGGCTCGATCCGCGCGCGCCGCCGCAGCAGGTCGACGCGGTCGAGAGACGGCCAGGGTTCGGGACGGCGGAGGGGCTCGGGCCGCGTTCGCGAGCGCGCCAAGACGGCCTCGGCGATGCGCCGCCCGTCGCCGGCCGCCGCCACGATGCTGGCGGGTCCGGCGCCCGCGATGTCGCCGCCGGCATAGACCCCGGGAATCGAGGTTTGGCCGGTCACCGGATCGGCGACCAGGTAACCCGCAGGCGTGAGCTCCGCGCGGACGCCGCCCAGCACCCCGAGATCCGGCGACTGACCGACTGCCACGATCAGGGTGTCGAGTTCGACCTCGAGCTCTTCGCCGGGCACGGCCTCCGGCCGCCGCCGACCGCTCTCGTCGGCGGCGCCGAGCCGCATGCGCGCCATCACGAGGCCCTCGATCCGCCCCCGTGTCGCGCGGATGCGGATCGGCGCGGCGAGCTCCTCCAACCGCCCGCCCTCGACGAGCAGGTCGCGCACCTCCTCCTGCTGGGCCGGCATCTCGGCGCGGGTCCGGCGGTAGAAGACCGTCACCTCGGGGCTGCCGAGACGGAGGGCGGTGCGGGCACAGTCCATCGCCACGTCGCCGCCGCCGATAACGCCGACGCGGCTCCCCGTCGCCGGCGCCACGCCGCGGCGCACCGCGCGCAGGAAGTCCAGTCCGTCGAGGACCCCTTCGCTGTCCTCGCCGTCGATGCCGAGGCGTCGGCCGCGGCGGGCGCCGACCGCGATTACCACCGGGCCGAAGCCTTCGGCGCGCAGCGTCTCCAGGGTCATCTCGCGGCCGACCTCCTGTCCGCAGCGCACCTCGACGCCGAGCGCGGCGACCCGCTGCAGATCGCGCTCGATCGCCTCCCGTGCGGCGCGGTAACCGGGGATGGTGTCCGAAACCATGCCGCCGCTCGCCGTCCGCGCCTCGAAGATCGTGACCGGGCGCCGCGCGCGGGCGAGGAAGCTGGCGGCGGCGAGGCCGCAGGGACCGCCGCCGATGACGGCGATCGGCTCACCGACGGAGCCCGGCCGGGCCGTGGCGCACGGGGGGCGCTCGTGGTCGGTGATCAGCCGTTTGATCTCGCGGATCGCGAGCGGCCGGTCCATGTGGGTGCGCAGGCAGACCGGCTCGCACGGGTGGTGGCAGGTGCGGCCCAGGATCGAGGCCAGCGGGTTGTCCTCGCGGGTGATGGCTGCGGCGCCTGCGAGGTCGCCGAGCCGGACCCGGCGCATGTACTCGGGCACCTTCTGGTCGACGTCGCAGGCGTCGGTGCAGGGCGCGCGGATGCAGTCGAAGAGGCCGAGGACGCGGGAGGTCTTGGTGTGGTCGCGGTCGAAGGCCTCCTTGTGGAGGGCCGGGTCTTCGAGGACCGCGGCGGCGTAGCGGCGGAGGTTGGACCGCGCCGCCTCGGCCAGGTTGTGCGCCTCGGGAGCGCCGGCATGGACCAGGGCGCCGAGGTCGGCGGCCCCGTCGGCCAGCATCGCGGTCTCGAGGCTCTCGAGGTACTGGCCGAGGCGCAGATAGCCGCCGGGCTTGAGAAGGTCCGAGCACACCGTCACCGGGCGCAGGCCGCAGCGCAGCAGGGACGCGATCCTGGTGGCATCGGCGCCGCCGGAAAACGACATCGGGAGCCGACCCGAGACGTCCTCCGAGAAACGATGGGCGAGCGTGACCGCCAGCGCGTGCAGGGGCCGTCCCGAGAGGTACATCGTCGTCTCCGAGTCGTCGAAGACCGGACGGTGGTTGGCGACCGCGAGCGTGTTGGTGAGCTTGACCCCGAAGTCGCGCCCGCAGCCGCCGGCGCGCGCCCGCAGCTCCTCAACCAGCGTCAGCGCGTCGGGGTAGGCGAGGTCGCCATCGAAGCTCGCGTCGCCGACCTCGAGGTTGCGGTAGCCGAGCCGCCGGTTCAGTATCTCGCGCACCGTCTCCGCACCGAGCAGGGTGGGGTTGAGCTTGACGAAGGTGTGGAGGCCGCGCTCGGCCAGGAGGTAGGCGCCGATCGCCCCGATCTCCTCCGGCGGGCAGCCGTGCATGGTGGAAAGGGTGACGCTGTCGGAGAGGCGGCGCGGCACCTCGATGTCCGCCAGCGCGGGGAAGCGCCGCGCGACCACTGCCACGCACTGCTCGATCCGTGCGCCGGCGTCCTCGACCCGGTCGAGGTACCACTGCATGTTGGCGCTGCGGATTCCGGCGAGGTCGTAACCCACCGAGAGGTTGAAGACCACCCCCGGGGCGCGGCCGGGAAAGCCGAGGTGGCGGTGCAGGGCGTGGACCAGCACCCAGGCGTGCAGGTACTCGGCGAACGACTGCCCGATGCTGAGCTCCTGCGACCACTCGACATTGTAGCCCTCGTCCTGCATGTCGATGCAGGGCTTCGGGATCTCGATCCCGTCCAGGGTCTGCACGGTCTTGAGCTCGATGAAACGGGCGCCGCACAGCCAGGCGGCAACGATGTTTCCGGCCATCTGCGAGTGCGGCCCGGCGGCGACGCCCATCGGGGTTTCGAGGGCGTGACCGAAGATCGTGGTGCGGAAGCGTTCGCGGCCGCCGGGGCGGAAGAACAGCTTCCGCGGGATGCCGAAGATCGAGTCCTTGGCCGCGAGCTCGTCGGCGATCCAGGCCGTGAGCTGCTCGAGCGACAGCGGGTACAACCGGTCCGACACGGCGGGCTACCGGCCCCTCGTCTTCTCGGCGTCCATCCGCCGGTCCGCGTCCTCGAGCGCGGCGGCGGCGTCGCCTCCCGGAGCCAGCTCGGCGACGCCGGCGGCGACCGAAAACGACGGCAGGTCTCCGGTCGGGTGGCGCAGCGCGGCGCGGATCGCCGCCACCCGTTCGCCCGCGCTGCCCCGGTCCATACCCGGCGCGACCACCAGGAACTGGTCTCCGCCCCAGCGGATGAGGTGGTCCTCGGGCCGGAACTGCTCGCCGATCAGCCGCGCCAGGCGCTGCAGGGTGTGGTCGCCGACGCGGTGGCCGAAGAGGTCGTTGATGTCCCTGAAGCGGTTGATGTCGATGAAGATCAG
>DATIVB010000334.1:0-5264 GCA_035466375.1 Chondromyces sp. | reverse complement strand
GGTGTCCGGGCAGGCCGTGATGGCGTAGCCCGGCCGTCCGCCCCGGCAGTACTTGTCGGTCCAGGCGACGAAGATCATGTTGTCCTTGACCTTGAGCATCGGCTTCTCGGAGTTGCCCGGGAAGCCGTTCCGCGACGACTTGTCGGCGGTCTTGGAGATGTTCCGGCGCTTCCAGGTCTCTCCGTCGTCGCGCGAGATGGCCACGAACACGTCGGTCGCGTTCGGACCTCCGACCACGGTGGCCGTGCCCTCGACCTCCTCGAGGTACGAGACCACGATGGGCTTGGCGACGTCGCGGGCCTCGATCACGTTGCCGCCTGCATCGTGGTAGAGCACGACGGCGTCGGTCTCGTCCGCCCGCGTCGCCGGGACGTAGACCGGCATGATCTCGAGCTTGGCCTTGTCGGCCTTCATGCCCGGGTTCTTGGAGACGTTCTTCTTCAGCAGGTTGCCGGCCATCTGGCCGGTGACCAGGTTCTCGATGGCCTCGTCACGGGTGATGTGGGGCAGAGCGATGTTGCAGCCCGCCCTCGTGGCCTCGATCAGGCCCCCGACGGCGGTAGCGTCCGTAAAGTCGACCGGCAGGAACGCCGGGAGGGCGCTGTCCAGGCAGGCGGCGGCCGCCTCGGAGATGTTGATCGCCCCCTGGGCCGGGTTGCCGTCGGCGTCCAGGCTCTGCAGCAGCCAGGCCATGTTGATGACCCGGGGGTCCTCCATGTCGGCCAGCTCGAAGAGGTCCACCGGAGAGACCCGGCGATCGCCCAGGGCGTTGCCCAGTGGCAGGCTGCCCACGTAGAAGTCGATACGCTCGTCGGGGAGGAACCAAAACTGGCCGTTGTCGCCGGTCACGCCGAACTGAGTCGGCGTTTCAAAAGTCAGGCCGTTGACGTTGGCGTCGATGAAGTGCCCGGCCTCGACCTTGGCCAGCGGGTAGGTGACGTAGTAGCCCCAGTAGATGCCATCCGCCTCGGCCTCGGTGCCGGGGTAGCGGTCGAAGACGCCGGAATTTCCGAAGGCATAGGCGGTTTCGGGGAGTTTCTCCCATGCCACGTTGCCGTACTCGTCCACCGTTTCGCGGTGGAGGTCTACCGCGACGACGATGTAGCGGTTGGGCGGGCACTTCTCCGGAACCCCCCAGCAGATATTCGCCTGCTCTTTCAAGACGTCGAAGGAAATCACCTGCAGATGGTCTTCGGCGAGTGCTCCGGTATCCTCGAGATACAACGTCTGGTAGTCGAAGTCTTTCAATCTCGGCTTGCCCTTTTTGTCGAGGATGTCGGCAAAATTGGCCGGATCGGCCACGACATGGATGGCGACCTCCTCGATCCTGAGGCCGTCGCCGGGATCGACGCTGATTCTGAGTTCGTCCTTCGTGTTCCAGAACTGGACGGCGTCATTCGGGCCGGCTTGGTGCCACGCCGTGGCGAGATCGCCGTCGTTGTACTTCAGGACGGTCTTGACCGGCCAGATCAGCTCGTCCTGGGCGCCGACGCTGCCGGCCGCCAGGCACAACAGCGCGGACACCAACATCACTGACAGTCTCGGCGAGATGCATCGGATGCGCGTCATGTCAGTCTCCTTTCCGTGGAACGGTTTGGATGCTCACCGGTCTGTTCCTGGTGCCAACACGTTCCATTGCGCGTCCACTGGGTCTGGGAGCCCGGCAGGGGTACTCGCGGCCGCGGTGCGGCCGAGCCCCCGTGCCCGCTCTCGGTCGGGTGACACACCGTCAACTACCTCCCTTCGTCTGCGTGGGTCCGCCGGCAGCCGCGGCGCCCGGATGTCGGCGCTGCGGCCCCTGACGGCCCCGGGATCCGAGAAGAACCTCTCCTCCGTGATGGCCGGCGCACGGCGGGCCAACGAGGGCTCGGCGCCGCCGGCGAACGAACGGTCGAGCCCGCTGGCGGGGCCGTTGGCTGGTAAGGAAACGCCGACCGGGGGCAGGTGGGGGACTGTCGTCCGTCGAGGGGGTCGACAGGTTGGGATCAGGACGGTTCCCCTCGTTCCCGGTTGCAGCAGAGGCGGGGGTGTGGAACCACACCGGTCGGCGAATCACGGCGGATGTCTCCTTTTCTCGATTGTTGACTGATGGCAGCGCGAAGTCCGGTAGCGTCCGCGCGAAGTCGTCTCCGCGTGCTCCGATCCATGACGATTCGGCAGGTTCAAATCCATCAACCGATCTCAGTTGTCGCCCGTGTGGTGACGCGGCAGGACCAACTCAAGAACCGTGCCATGCGGAAGGCGAGTCGCAAGGCCGTCCTCCGAGGCGCCCGGGTGGAGACTGGAAGATGTTTTCTTAGAAGGGCTTAGAGTGGATATCCTGCAGGCAGGAAGGCGCCCCGGGATGACTTCTGCTGCAGAGATTTTCGAGCGACGCGGGCGTGCCATGACCCAGTGGTCGCTGGCACAGACTGTGTCATGTCACAGGACGGGACGGATCGGAAGGCCGGGTCGAGGGAGGTCCGGCCGTCAGTCGGCCGCCTTGTGCTGTTCGAGCTTCCGGTAGAGGGTCCGGCGGCTGATCCCCAGCAGGCGGGCCGCCTCGGACTTGTTGTGCCCGGTCTGCTCGAGCGCCTCGAGGATGGCCCGGATGTCGGCGGAACCCGGATCGTGCCCGCTGCCGCCCGGACGCGCGGCGTCGCCGGGCATGAAGTCGGTCGGCAGCTCCCGGGGGGTGATGACGTTCCGGCGGCAGAGGACGAACGCGTGCTCGAGCACGTTCTCGAGCTGGCGGATGTTTCCCGGCCAGTGGTACTTCATGAAGAGGTCCATGACCGATTCCGAGATCCCTGTCACCTGCTTGGAGAATTTCTCATTGAACGATTCCAGGAAGTGCTGGACGAGAAGCGGGATGTCGTCGCGCCGCTCCCTGAGCGGCGGCAGGTGGATCTCCACGACCTTGAGCCGGAAGTAGAGGTCCTCGCGGAACTCGCCGGCCTTGACCTTCTGACGGAGGTCCCGGTTGGTGGCGGCGATGACCCTGACGTCCACCTTGACCGGCGTCGAGTCGCCGACTCGTTCGAACTCCATCGTTTCGAGGACCCGCAGCAGCCGCAGCTGCATGCTCGCGGTCATTTCTCCGATCTCGTCGAGGAAGATCGTGCCGCCGTTGGCCCGCTGAAAGCGCCCGACCTTGTCCTTGACGGCGCCGGTGAAAGCGCCCCGGACGTGGCCGAAGAGCTCGCTCTCGAGCAACCCTTCGGAGAGCGCGGCGCAGTTGATCTTGACCAGGTGCTTCTCGCAACGGCTGCCGGCGGCGTGCAGCGCGTCGGCCACGAGCTCCTTACCGGTGCCGCTCTCGCCGGTGACGAGCACAGAAGTCCTGACGTCGGCGAGGGCCTCGATCATCGAGAAGACGTCCCTGATGCCTTTGCTGGTGCCGATGATCCTGCCGAGCTGCCTGGTCTCGGCCAGGCACCTCTCCAGCTCCACCAGCCGGGTCTCGTTGCGGATCACCAGGACCCCGCCGGAGGCTGTTCCGTCCTGGCGAAGGAGGGGGCTGGCAGTGATGCTCACGATCTGGTGGGGATCGTCGAGAGCGGCGCACTCGACGCAAGGGATGTCGATCCTCTCCTTGCGGGCCACGGTGTCCTGGAGCGCGTCGAGGCATTTGCCGGAGCACTTGAGGGGAATCTCCGGAAACGCCTTTCCAGAAGCCTCGTCTCGCGAGATCCCGCAGATCACTCCGGCCGCTGGATTGACCTCGACGACGGTCATCTCCTCGTCGACGGTGATGATGGCGTCGCGGACGCTGCGGAAGATGGCCTCGAGGTTGAGGCGGTAGCTTTCCTCGGCGTGCCGTAACGCGCGGTGGCCGAGAGCCTTGTCCGTGATTCGCATCAAATCGCCGTGGCGGATCGGTTTGACGATGTAGTCGAAAGCGCCGAGGCGGACCGCATTGGCTGCCGTCTCGACCGACGGCGCGCCGGTGATGACGATGAAGTCCGACTTCTGGGAGAGCTTCTTCGAGTCCCGGAGGAGATCGATCCCCGACTTTCCCTCGAGGATGATGTCGACGAACACCAGGTCGAACTCCATTTCTCGGAGGAAGCCCATCGCCTCCTCATAGCTCGCCGCGGTGATGGTCTTGTGCCCCTCTTTTTCGAGGAAGCTCCGAAAGGTGAATCGGATGCTCTCCTCGTCGTCGACAACGAGGATGCGGCTGGGAGCGGCGGGCCCTGCCTCGGCGCTCACATCGCCACCTCGGGCAGCCGCACATTGACCGTGGTGAAGCGGCCGGCTTCGCTGTCGATGATCAGCTCACCGCCGTTCTCCCTGATGATGTCGTTGCTGATGCTCAATCCCAATCCTGTGCCCTGGCCCTTGGGTTTGGTGGAAAAGAATGGTTTCATGATCTTTTCGCGGATTCCGGTCGGGATGCCGGTGCCGTTGTCGCGAAACACCACCCGGACCCACCGGTGGCCGTTGGACTCCTCGACATCGGCGAAGATCTCCAGCCTCTTGTCGCCGCCATTATCGGGGAACTTGCGGTTGAGAGCGTCGCGGGCGTTGCTGATGATGTTGAGGAAAACCTGTTGGATTGCCTGTGGGACGCAGAATACTCGAGGCAGATTGTCGGTGAAACGCACGTCGAGCTTGATCGCCTCCTTCTTCATCTGCGCACCGATCAGGGTCAGTGCTTCAGTCACGAGGTCCTCCACCGAGGTTGCGGTTTCCTCCTGGATCCCGCGTCGGGCGTACGAAAGGAGGCTGGCGACGATCCTGGCGATGCGCTCCCCCTCCTTGACGATTCGACCGCCGATTTCCCGAACGTCGTGAACGCCGCACTCGTTGTCGAGAATCAGCTGAGCGTAGTTGATGATGCCGTTGATGGGATTGTTGATCTCGTGGGCGACGCCCGCCGCGAGAGCACCGATCGCGGCCAACTGCTCGGCTTGGACGGCGGCGGCGTGCGAGGCCCTGACGTCGGTGATGTCCCTCAGGTACACGAGGGCCTTTTGTTCGTCGTCGACATCGCGGAACGGCGTGTAGGTATGCTCGAGGATGCGTCCGTCGGGCGAGTCGAACTCGCACCGGCGGCGGGATCCGCTCTCGATCGCCTGGCACATGTGACATTCGGCGCACGGATGGTCGAGGCCGACGAATGCCTCGTAGCAGTGTCGGCCGATACAATCGCCGAAGTCCCGGGTGAGCGACTCGTTCTGGAACTCCACCGTGTGGTCCGAGCGCAGGATCCCGACGCCCTCGTACTGCTGGAAGAGGACGTTGCGGAGCTTGTCGCGCTCGGCCCGAAGGGCGTCCTG
>DATIVB010000333.1:0-38298 GCA_035466375.1 Chondromyces sp. | reverse complement strand
CTCGAAGGCCTTGAGTCCGATCGTGGGGTCGACCGGGGCGACCGCCCGGACCCTGCGGTCCGCCGCGCGCCGCAGGCCGGGCTCCTGACCGAAGGCACCGTGCGACGCGGCCAGCGCGCAGGCGGCCAGACAGGCCGCCGTGATCAATCGTGTTTCCCGCGCTGGGCTCATGGTCCTCCTCCCCCGGGCTCGAGCTCCGTTTCCGACTCCTCCAATATAAGCGGCGCCGCCGCGATCCGCCCGCCCGGCCGCCCGCCCGGGGGTGTTCTGCAGCGGATCCTGGATCTCGATATGGTTCTCGATTCTGCAACGAAAGCGTCCCCGAAGACCTTCCCTGCGAGAGGCCTAAGTGGTGCATCTGCAAACACTAAAACCTCGTCCATCCGGGCTCGCTATTTTCTTCACAATCGGCTAACATCGTGGCCTTGGAGGGCGCTCAGATTCATGATGGCTCTCGACGCGGTGGGGTTGAGGCGACGGGCTCGGGTCGTGATGATCGAGGGCGGTCACCGCGTCCGCGCCCACCTCAACACCCTCGGCATCCACATCGGCGACTGGCTCACAGTGGTCGAACGCGCGCCGTTCCGCGGACCGGTCCTGGTGGAGATCAACGGGACCAGGCTCGCGCTGGGCCGCGGCATCGCGGCCAAGATCCGGGTCGACATCGACGGCAGCCTGGAGCCGCTGGTGCGCCCGGCCCCTGACATCGAGGTCGAGCAGGCATGAGGTTCGTCCTCGCCGGACAGCCGAACTCCGGTAAGAGCACGATCTTCAACTCGGTTGCCGGCTATCGCTCCGCGACCGCCAACTTCCCCGGTTCGTCGGCGACCTACACCGTCAGCCGCGCGCTGATTCTCGGCCGCGAGGTCGAGGTCGTCGACCTGCCGGGGACCTACTCCCTGACCTCGTCGCAGTCGGTTGCGGGTCAGGGCGAGAGCTACCTCCTCGACGAGGCCTACGGCCTCATCATCAACGTCGTCGATGCGAGCCGGCTCGGGCGCTCGCTCGAGCTGACCCAGCAGCTCCTCGAGCTCGAGCGCCCGATGATCGTCGCCCTCAACATGACGGACGAGGCGGCGCGGGGCGGCATGGAGGTCGACCACGAGGCGCTGTCGCTGCAGCTCGGGGTGCCGGTGGTGCCGACGGTCGGCCGCCAGGGCCTCGGGCTCAAGGACCTCTTCCGCGTCGCCCTGCAGCACGCGCACGCCGGCCGCCCGAGCGTGCCGCTGGCCCTCGACCGCGAGGTGGAGCAGGCTCTCGACGAGGCCAGTGCGCTGCTGGTCGACGGCGCCGTCCGGCTCACCGTGCCAGCCCGCTTCGCCGCCGAGAAGCTTCTCGAGCGCGACCCGCACTTCGAGCAGCGGGTGTACCCGACGCACCCCCAGCTCAAAAGTCGGATGCGCGCGATCGCCGCGGTGCTGCAGAAGGCCCACGGGTGGGGGGCGGATGAGGTGATCTCGGGCAGCCGCCACGCCGTGGCGCACCGCATCGAGGAGCAGGTCGTGACCCACAGCCGCCCCCGCCTCGGCTGGCGGGACCGGGCGGACCGGGTGCTCCTGCACCCGCTGTCGGGCGGGCCGGTGATGCTGCTGATCCTGGGCGTCCTGTTCTGGGTCGTTTTCAGGGTGGGCCAGCGCTTCGAGGCGCCGCTGGTGGCGCTCACCGATCGCCTGGCCGAGGCGCTCGCCCTGCGGCTGCCGCCGGAGACCCTGGCGGGCACGGTCGCGAGCGGAGTGCTCCACGGCGTCGCCGGCGGGGTGGCGATCGTTCTGCCGTACCTGCTGCCGTTCCTCATCGGGCTCGCGATCCTCGAGGACACCGGCTACCTACCCCGCATGGCCTACATCCTCGACAACTTCATGCACCGCATCGGCCTCCACGGCAAGTCGGTGCTGCCCTTGATCCTCGGCTACGGCTGCTCGGTGCCCGCCATCATGGCGGCCCGCATCCTGCCGTCGACCCGCGACCGGCGCATCACCGCCGTGCTGGCCTCGTTCATCCCGTGCTCGGCGCGGACGGTGGTCATCTTCGGGCTGATCGCGGCCTTCATGGGCCCCTGGTGGGCGCTCTTCATCTACCTGCTCAACCTGTTTCTCGTCGTGGTCCTGGGCAACGTCCTCGCGCGCACGATGAAGGGCGCACCGCCGGGGCTGATCCTCGAGATCCCCGAGCTGCAGGTGCCGAGCCTCAGGACGCTCGCCGCCAAGACCTGGCTCACCCTCAAGGAGTTCATCGTCATCGCCTGGCCACTGCTGGTGGTGTCGTCGGTGGTACTGGGGCTGCTGGAGTGGGCGCACGCGGCGGGCACCGTCAACCAGCTGTTGGCGCCGCTGACGGTGACCCTGCTCGGGCTGCCGGCCGCGGTCGGAATGACCCTGATCTTCGGCATCCTGCGCAAGGAGCTGACCCTGGTGATGCTGGTCCAGGCGCTCGGCACGACCCAGATCCAGAACGTCATGAGTAACGGCCAGATGCTGACCTTCACACTGTTCGTGGTGTTCTACGTGCCGTGCGTCGCCACCATCGCGGTGATGGCCAGGGAGCTCGGTTGGCGGGACACTGTCGTGATCTCGGCGTTTTCGGTAGTGGTTGCGGTCGTGGTCAGCGTCGCCGGCCGCTTCGGCTACGCGATCTTCACCTGAGCTGATCCCGGGCGTTTCAAGGATTGCGGGCGCTGCCTCAACGCTCGGGCTCCTCCTTCGCCCGGCGTTCGGCCTCGGCCAGCTCGGCGAGACGGCGCGCCTCCTCGGCAGCGGCGCGAGCGGCCTCGCGTGCGCGGTCCCCTTTCTCACGGTCGATCGTCCGACGCTCGCGGGCCAACGCCTCGGCGCGGTCGCGCATCTCCCGGCGCTGCTCCTCCGAGAGGCGTTGCGCGTTGTGGGCCGCCTCCCTGGCTGCAGCGCGGTCCCGTTCGGCAATGCGCCGGGCCTCCTCGGCAGCGGCGCGAGCGGCCTCGCGCGCGCGGTCCGCTGCCTCGCGGGCCTCGGTGCGGGCACGGAGCTCTTCGATCGTGTGGGGACGGGACTCCAGTTTCTCCGGCGTCCCGGCCTGCGGAGCGTCGGGCATGCGCTGCACGTCATCAGGCGCGGACGGGTCGCCTGGCGGAGCCGGCGCCGCGGGGGCGGCCGACGATCGCAGAGCCGAACCGTCGACGGGGGCTGCCGCCGCCGCGGGGGGTGCGCCGGCCGGTGGCTTCGGGGCCGCCTCCGGGGCCGGTGGCGCTGCCGGGGCGACGTTCGGCTCGGGCGCCGCCAGCGCGCCGGGTGCTGCCGCGGGGGCGGGCGCGGCGTCCGCTGCCGGCGCAACCTCCGGCTCCGGCGCCACCGGAGCTTCGGGCGCTGCCGAGGGTGCGGGAGCGGGATCAGGCGCCGGCGCCGGAGGGGAGGGGGTCCCATCGGCTTCTTCCGGCAGCGCCGATTCTGCGTTCGACCAGCGATCGACGGGAGCAACCGCCGAGCCCGTCTCGGAGAGCCCGGCGTGCGCCGGGGAGGTGGCCACCACGGGCAGCAGCCCCACGGCGAGCGTCAACAGGAGCAACGCGAGGACGGCGAGCCAGCGCGGTCGCCGGTCGGCGGGGTCCGGCCCGTCGAGCAGGCGCCGCACCCGGCGGTCGAGCCGCGGGGACGCGGCGAAGGCCACCGCCGGCACGCCGACCGGGCGCATCACGGGCCAGTGGGCGACCGCCACCAGGCAGCGGGCGAGGCCGAGACGGTCGCCGGTACAAGCCGCGGCCCTCTCATCCGAGAGGTGTTCGGCGATCTCCTCGAGCCGCCGGCGGGCCATGCGATTCAGGGGCTGCAGGAACAGTGCCGCTTCGCCGATGCGGTACAGGAGCTGCCAGGCGGGGTCTCGGCGCGCGAGGTGGGCCAGCTCATGGGCGAAGAGGCTGCGCCGGTACTCGATGGCGAGCTCGTCGAAGCGCTCGGGGCAGCAGATCTCGGGTCGGGTGATCCCGGTGACGAAGGGCACCGAGATGGCCGGCGAGGTGCTGCAGCCGATGGCACGACGGAGACCCATGGCCTGGGCAATCCGCTCGAGCAGCGGCCACGGAGGGCGCGCCGTGCAGGTCGCCAACAACGAGCGCAGCTGCAGCGTCGCCCGGCCGAGGCCGATGGCCGAGGCCAGCGCCCCGGCCCCCCAGAACAGGAGAAGGGCGGCGGCCCAGACGCTGCCCGAACCGGAGGCCGGTGAAGGTGTCAGGTCGGTGGCGGGAACCGCTGCGGAGGCACGCGGAGCGGACTCGGCGACGGTCTGGATGGCGGCTGGAGCACCGCCCGGCAGCGTGAGGGTGCCGGCGAGCGGGGCGAGGCTGAGTCCGACCTGCAGGCTCGCGGTCACGAGACCCCCCACCAGCGCCGCGCGGAGCACGCTCTCCTGGAGGGCCAGGCGGCGGTCGCCGAGTCTCCGGACGATGATCAGGGCGCCGCCGACGAGGATCGTACTGTGGAGCAGGTAGGTGAGAAGCCACGAGATCACGGCCTGTGTCATCGTTCCTCCTCCCGTGCCGTCTCGGCCTCGGCCAGCAGCGCGCGAAGCCGCTCCAGCTCGTCGCTGTCGATGGCGCGATCCGCCACCAGGTGCGAGACCAGCGCCGCGGCGTCGCCCGAGAAAAGGCGGTCGATGAGCTCGCTGACCATCGAGGTTCGGACCTCCGGCTCACTGACGGTGGGTCGGTAGACGAACTGCCGTCCGTCCACACGGTGGGCGACCACACCCTTGTCTTCCATCTTACGGAGCATGGTGGCGATGGTTGTTGGCGCCAGGCTGCGCTCCTCGTAGAGAGCGTCGTGGACCTCGGCCACCGTCGCCTCGGCACGCTGCCATAGGACCTTCATGATGGCGTGCTGCAGATCTCCGAGCGTGTGCTTACCCATGGGGCCTCCGGTTCAAGACGACTACCAAGGTAATACTACCAAGGTAGTTTGTCAAGAGGGCGGCTTCGAGCTGTGCGCCCCGAGCCCCGAGCCCCAAGCCCCGAGCCCAACCTACGCGATGGGATCTTCGACCCCCGCCTCGGCAAATCCACGCCGCCGCAAGATGCACGAGTCGCAGCTTCCGCAGTGTAGGCCGTCGGGTGTGGGGTCGTAGCAGGACCAGGTGAGGCCGTAGTCGATGCCGAGGTCGACGCCGCGGCGGATGATGTCGGCCTTGCTCAGCTCGAGCAGCGGAGCCCGCACCCGGTATCGCACGCCGTGCTCGGTGCCGGCGACGGTGGCCACCGCGGCGAGGCGTTCAAAGGCCTCGAGGAAGGCAGGACGGCAGTCGGGGTAACCCGAGTAGTCCACCGCGTTGGCGCCGATGAAGAGCTCTTCGGCGCCCACCACCTCGGCGAGCCCCAGGAGCAGCGCCAGCAGCACGGTGTTACGGGCGGGGACGTAGGTCACGGGGATCCCGGCCGAACCCGGCTCACGGTCCTTGGGCACCTCGATGTCGTCGGTCAGGGCGGATCCGCCGATCGCCCTGAGGTCGAGGCGCACGACCCGGTGCGACGCGGCCCCGAGGGCGGCCGCCACCCGACGGGCGGCCTCGAGCTCGACCCGGTGGCGCTGGCCGTAGTCCACCGTCAGGCAGTGGCACTCGAGGCCCTCGGCGCGAGCGATCGCGAGCACGGTGGTTGAATCCAGGCCACCTGACAACAAGACCACGGCGGGTGCGGCTTTCTTCACACGGGCATTGTGCCAAAAAAAGACGAATTGGGTATTAGGAATGAGGAATGAGGAATTATGAATTAGGAATTCCCACCCGCCCCCCCTTGGCGGGGAGTGAGCCCGAGGGGAGGGGCGGCATTCCTAATTCCTCATTCCTAATTCCTCATTCGCAGCGAGGCGGCGCTATGGCGCCGCCTCGCTGCGGGCGCGCCCCCAGAGCTGCGCGACGGTGGCCTCGTCGGGTGCCGGCACCGCGGCGGCCCTCGTGATGACCTCGGTGCGCAGGGTGCCCATGCGGGCGGCCATCTCCACCAGGCGGGACGAGACCTTCGAGTCGGCGCCGGCGAGGGCGGTGAGGTGCTCGGTGATGTCGTCGAGCCGGTCGAAGGCGTTGCACACCAGGATGCCGTGGTTGCGTGCGAGGAGCGCGGCGCCGACTCGCTCCGGGAGCTCGCCCCAGCCGTCGAGGGCGCCCATCTGGAGATCGTCGGAAAGGACGACCGGCGACCCCGGAAGGGCGATGGCCTGCTCCACGACGGTGCGTGAGAGCGAGGCCGGCCGGTCGGCGTCGCCGAGCGCCGGCACCACCACGTGCGCCATCATCACCGCCGGAAACTCGGGGCCCAGGGCTTCGAACACCGCGAGATGGCGGGCGAGCTCGGCCTCGTTGAGCTCGAGCACCGGCAGCGCCTCGTGGGTGTCGGCCGCGACCTCGCCGAGGCCCGGGAAATGCTTGCTGCATCCGGTGACCCCCCAGGAGGTCAAGCCCTCGTTGAAGATCCTGGCCAGCACCACGACCCGCTCGGGGTCGTCGCCCAGGCACCGCCCCTGCTCCCCGAGGCAGCCGCCGGGGCACTGGAGGTCGACCACGGGCGCGAGGTCGAGCTGAATCCCGAGACTGCGGCAGGCGGCCCCGGCGGCCTCGCCGAGGGCCCGCACCGCGCGCCGCCCGGCGGCGGCGGCAGCCGCCGGTGTCGGCAGCTCGCCCCACAGGCCCTGGAGCCGGTTGACGATGCCGCCCTCGAGGTCGGCCGCGACGAATGGCGTGGCTTCGAGCTCGCGGAGCTGGCCGATCAGGGACCGGGTCTGCTCGATGGACGAGATGTTGCGGGTGAAGAGAATCACGCCGGCGGGCTGCACCCGCGACAGCACCTCGAGCTCCGCCGGGCTGAGCTCGGTGCCGGGGAAACCGACGACCAGCGGCATGAACTCGAGGTTCTTCATCCACTCTCCACGTTCGCGCGGCGATCTCGGCCGTCAGTCGACGCCATCGACCTTGTTCCGCAGCTCGGCGAGCAGGTTGAGCGCCTCGATCGGGGTGATGCCGTCGAGATCGAGGCGGCGCAGGCGGTCGGCGATCTCGTCGGCCGGCGGCCGGAAAAGATCGAGCTGGTTGACCCGCTCGCCGGCCTGCAGCTGCATCACCGGGTCGCCGGCGACGTTGAGCTCGTGGCGCTCGATGTTGGCGAGCACCTCGGAGGCGCGCCGGCACACCTCGGCCGGGACGCCGGCGAGCCGCGCCACCTGAATGCCGTAGGAGTGGTCGGCGGGACCGTCGACCACGCGGTGCAGGAACAGGATGGTGCCCCGCCATTCCTTGACGGCCATCGAGCGATTGACGAACCTCGGCAGCTTGCGGCCGAGCTCCGTGAGCTCGTGGTAGTGGGTCGCGAACAGCACCAGCGCGGCGTGCTCGGGACGGTCGTGCAGGTACTCGACGATCGCCCACGCCAGCGACAGCCCGTCGAAGGTGGCGGTCCCTCGGCCCACCTCGTCGAGGATCACGAGCGAACGCGGCGTCGCGTGGTGCAGGATGTTGGCGGTTTCGGTCATCTCCACCATGAAGGTGGACTCGCCGCGGGCCAGCATGTCCGAAGCGCCGACCCTGGTGAAGATGCGGTCGGTCAGCCCGATCACCGCCTCGGTGGCCGGCACGAAGGAGCCGGCGTGCGCCATCAGTACGATCAGCGCGCACTGCCGCAGGTAGGTCGACTTGCCGCCCATGTTGGGACCGGTGAGGAGCACGATCTGGCAGGTCGACGGGTCCAGAGCGCAGTCGTTGGCGATGAACTTGGGCTCGCGCTGCAGCTCCTCGAGCACCGGGTGCCGGCCCTCGCTGATCGCGAAGCCCGCCTCCTCGGTGATCACCGGCCGGCAGTAGCCCCAGCGCCGGGCGCGGTCGGCAAAGGTCGAGTGGACGTCGAGTCTCGCGGCGGCGGCGGCGGTCGCGGCGATCCGCTGGGCGTGCTGCGAGAGCTCCTCGAGCAGCTCGCCGTAGAGCTCGCGGTCGCGAACCGCCGCCCGCTCCTCGGCGGCCAGGATGCGGGCCTCGAGCTCCTTGAGCTCGGGGGTGACGAAGCGCTCGGCATTGGTCAGGGTCTGGCGCCGCTCGTAGTGCTCCGGGACGCGGTCGAGGTTCGCCCTGCTGACCTCGATGTAGTAGCCGAAGACCTTGTTGTAACGCACCTTGAGCGAGCCGATGCCGGTCCGGGAGCGCTCCTCGGCCTCGATCCCGGCGACCGTTTCCTTGCCACCGCGGGCGAGGGCGCGCTGCTCGTCGAGCTCGTCGTCCCAACCACCCGCCATTACGCCCGCGCCGCTCACCGCGGCCGGCTCCTCGGCCAGGCGCCGGTGCAGGGTCTCGGCGAGGTCGGTCATCGGGTCGAGGCTCGAAGCGAGTTGGATCAGCCGCGCCGAGGTCGCGGTGCGAACCGACGACACGACGGCCGGCAGGAGCTCGAGCCCGGTGCGCAGGGCGACGAGCTCGCGCGGCGTCGCGAGGCCCAGCCCCACCCTGCCCGCCAGTCGTTCGAGGTCCGGCAGGCTGCCGAGCGCTGAGCGCAGGCCCTGCAGCAGCTCGTGGTCGTCCACCAGCTCGGCGACCGCCCGCTGCCGCGCGTCGATCTCCTCGATGTCGATGCTCGGCCGCACCAGGCGATCCCGGAGCAGGCGCGAGCCCATGCGGGTGCAGCAGGTATCGAGGACGTCGAGGAGCGAGCCCCGGCGCGAGCCGTCGGCGCCGCGCTCCACCTCGAGGTTGCGCAGGCTGGCGCGGTCGATCACCATCGCCTCGCCGCCGTCCCGGCAGCGGAACGACGAAAGATGGTTGAGGGCGCCCTTCTGGGTCGTCTCGACGTAGCTCAGCAGGCAACCGGCCATGCCGACCAGGAGCTCGCCGGACTGCAGCCCGAACCCGCGCAGGGAGGAGACTCCCAGGACCCGCCGCAGCCGTTGCTCGCCCGCGGAGGGCGAGAACGCCTCGGTCGGAACGGGGGTCACCGTCGGCAGCGGCAGCTCGGGCGGCCACACCCTGCGCCACCCGTCCCACTCCTCCGCGACCAGGAGCTCGCGCGGCCGCAGGCGGGCCAGCTGCTCGGTCGACGTCTGTAAATCGCCGATGCGGATGCCCTCGAAGGTGCCGCTGCTGATCTCGATCCACGCCAGCGCCGCCGACTCGTCGTCGCCGCCGAAGGCGGCCAGGAAGCAGCGCTCGCTGTCGTCGAGGAGGCCGGTGTCGGAGACGGTGCCCGGTGTGTGGATGCGGATGATCTCGCGCCGCACCAGGCCCTTGGCGGTCGCAGGGTCCTCCACCTGCTCGGCAATCGCGACCCGGAACCCGGCGGCGAGGAGCTTGCCCAGGTAGTTGTCGAGTGCGTGATACGGCACGCCGCACATCGGGGCCTCGACCGAGTCGTTGTGACGTCGTCGGGTGAGCGTGATCCCGAGCACCGGCGCCGCGCGCTGCGCATCCTCGAAGAAGAGCTCGTAGAAATCGCCCATCCGGTAAAGCAGCAGCGAGGATCCGGCCGACTCCTTGAGCTCGAGGTACTGGCGCAGCATGGGCGTCATCTTCACCCGAGAGTTCTCCATGGTCCCGTGCTCAACCGCTCAGGGGCGGGAACTCGACGAGCACCCGCCACACGGCCGTGCGGAGCCCCTTTTCCGGCTCGATGGCGTTGATGGTGAACTCCGAGATGGTGCCTTCCCAGAGGGGCGCGGCGCTGATGGGGTCGAGCATGCGAAGGGTCAGGGAGCCGGCCGGGTTGGAGCCAGCGGGCTCGCGTTCCTCCGGCGCCGTGCTGCCCATTCCCGGCGCCATCTGCGCGGACGCGCTGCCCCTGAACGAGAGCTCGAAGGCGACCCTGAAATCCGGCGTACCGTCCTCGATCCGGGTGTAGCCGCGGGTGCTGAGCTCCTCGACGACGGCCTGCCGGACCATCTCCTCGTACCTCGGATAACGCATCGAGCGCGCACCGTGCCCGTCGCTTGACAGGCGGAAGGTCTTCCACTCGGAAAACGGCGTGCTGCGATCGAACTCGGTGCGCACCGGGAGCTCGATCGTCGAGGACCCGCAGCCCGCGATCAGCAGCACGGCTGCGACCGCGAGAAGAACTCCGGAGCGCGTCCCGAGGACAGCGGCCCCGGGCTGCCGCCCGCTCACCGGTTCCCCGGTCCTTTCGAGAACTTCAGCGGCCACGGATCCCCTCCGCCCTCTTCCTGAATCCCGGCGCGATGTGCGAGCACGCCATGGCGAATCCCCCGCTGCCGCGGGTCCGGTGCGCCGATTGCCCGCCCGACTGCGATTCCGGTCGAGAGTTCGAGAATCGGCGATCTCGGCCCGGGAGTCAAGGGGCGAATCGGGGCCCTCATCCCTTGCCGCCGCGCACCCACCACTCCGACTCCCGGTCGAACCACCACGAGGCCGAGTCGCCGTCGAGGATGCGGCGGGCGAGGTTTCGGGCGTTGTCGGTGCGCAGCCGACGGAGCACGAAGGGTGTCCAGTCGGCGGCCCCCGGGACGCCTGTGTCCAGTTTCTCTTTGAGCTCGAGCAATATTTCCAGCTGGTCGGCGTCGTGGGCGAGGACCGCCTCCGGCGTCTGCGCGGCGCGGTACTCGAGCAGCAGCCCGCGAAGCTCGTCGGCGAACGGTAGGCCGTCGCTCATGTCCGCGGCGGCGCGGGCCTCGTCGGCGGTGACGTACTTCTGGTTGACGTAGTTGAGATCGCCGGTCCGCGCCTCGGGCAGGTCGTGGACGAGGGCCAGCCTGAGGACCCGGTCGGCGTCCACCTCGCCGTCGAGGCGGGCGAGGACGAAGGCGATCATCGCGGTCCGGAAGGCGTGCTCGGCCACCGACTCGGAACCCGCACCGAGGAACTGCCACCCCGAGCGCGGCGTGCGCTTGAGCATTCCCACTTCGAACAGGAAATCGACGATCCGGTCCACGGGCCCCCCCTCGCTCTCAGTGTATCTCGTCTCCAGCCTGTGCCCGCCGCGGACGAGAGCCGTTAAACGTTTGAACGTTGAACGTTTGAACGTTGCCACCACCCCCGCCGCTGTTGAGGCCAATGCTGTGAGCAGGCTGCCCTGCCATTGCCCGGGGGGGAGGGTGGAACGTGCTAACGTTCAACGTTCAAACGTGAAACGACGTTCCCAGCGCATCCGCAACGGTCTCGGGTCCCGCGGATCCGCCCGACAACCCCTCCCGGCATCGCCTCGACGATCTCGACCGGCGTGACGATGTTCGAGAGGTCCTCGTCGGGGGAGGTTGTGGCGCTCACCCGCACGAAGTTGGGCGTCAGTCCGCTCCAGCGCAGAGTGTCGCCGAGGTCTTCGGCGGTCTCCCACAGGACGTCCGCTGTGGTGCCGACGAGGCTCGAGTTGAAGCGCTGCTCGAGCTCGGCGCCGAGCGCGTGCATGCGGCGGCTGCGCTCCTGGGCGACGGGCGCCGGGACCTGATCCGGCATCGTCGCGGCCAGGGTCCCAGCACGACGGGAGTAGCGGAAGACGTGCAGGCGGGCGAAGCCCACCGCCTCGACGAAGTCGATCGAGGCCTTGAACTCCTCCTCGCTCTCGCCCGGAAAGCCGACGATCACGTCCGTGGAGACCGAGACTCCGGGCACCGCAGCGCGGGCGGCCTGGACCAGGCGCGAGAACTCGCGGCGGCTGGTGCGGCGGGCCATGCGTTTCAAGGTGGCATCACAGCCGCTCTGCAGGGGCAGGTGGAGGTGGGGGAGAAGACGCCGGTCGGCGAAGAGCTCGAAGAACGAGGACTCGACGTCCCAGGGCTCGAGGGAAGACAGCCTCAGCCTCGGGACGTCGGTGTCGGCCAGGAGGCGAGCCACCAGGCGGTGGAGACCGCTGCGATCCCCGGCGTCGTGGCCGTAGGAGCCGAGGTGGACCCCGCTCAGAACCACCTCGCGATAGCCGAGATCGAGCAGGGCCCGGACCTCGTGCACGAGATCGTCGGCGGCAACGCTGCGGCCGCTGCCGCGGGCGATGGTCGTCACGCAGAAGGTGCAGCGGTTGTCGCAGCCGTCCTGAACCTTCAGGAAGGCGCGCGTCCGGGAGCCGCCGCCCGGAAGGAAAAGGTCCGTCCCGTCGAGGTCGGGCGCCGGCTCGCGCAGCAGCTCGGCGGCCGCCGCCATCTCCAGCAGCCGGTCCTTGTCGGCGTTGCCCACCACCAGGTCGACGCCCGCACCGAGGGCCGCCTCAGGCTCGAGCTCGGTGTCACATCCGGTGACGACGACCGCGGCCCCGGGATGGGAGCGGCGCAGCTGTCGGATCAGCTGGCGCGACTTCTTCGACGCGATCGAGGTCACCGAGCAGGTGTTGAGGATGCAGAGCTCGGCGGGTTCGCCTGGGCCGACGACCCGGTGGCCGGCCGCGGCCAGAGACCGGGCCATGGCCTCGATCTCGCCGATGTTGAGCCGGCATCCTACGGATTCGAGACGGACACGCATGGGAACGAGGCTTTCTTCGGAGCGGGAGACGGCGGCGCGAGGACGAGCCGCCGCGTTCAGCCGCCGAGGATGTCCTTGATGCGCTCGCGGATCTTGGCCTTTTCCTCTTCGAGGTAGCGCTCGAAGTTGAGCACTTCGCCGTCCCTGATGATGAACATGATGGGGTTGTGGTGGACGTCCCCGTAGTCGTTGAACTGGATGATGCCGGTGACGCCCGGAAACTCCTTGACGCCGTAGGCCAGGGTCTTGCGGATTTCGGCGCTGGTGAAGTTCCTGGTTTCCCCGGCGACCCACAGCACGACCCGCATCGCGTCGTAGGCGTGAGCGGCGTAGATGTCCGGGTCCTGGTTGAAGCGTGCGCGGTAGGTGGCGATGAACTTCTCGGCGAGCGGATTGTCCGACTTGATGTCGAAGGCCGGCTGCGGGAAGAACACCCCCTCCACGAGGTCGGGGTATGCCTCGACGATCTGGTTCGTGTAGAAGGCCGAGCCTGCGCAGATGAGGCCTTGGTACCCCTTGTCGCGCAGGTGCCGCAACACCTCGATGGTCCTCTCCCCATAGGCGATGATGTAGACGGATTCGGGCCTGCCGGCGGCCAGGAGATCGCTCGACTCACGCTCCCAGTCAGCCTCGTCGAGCAGCACTCTGCCGACAACCCGCCCGCCCATGGCCTGCTCGAAGACCTGACGGAAGGGCGGCTCGATGCCGCGCGCCTGCGCCGAGTCCTCGGCGTAGATCAGCACCGAGGTCTTGTCCTGGTCGTCGTACAGGAATCGGCCGGCGCGCCGGCCCTCCAGCTCGTCGGAGGAGAACACCCGGAAGAACCGCCGGGACTGTTTGGTCAGGCTCGGGTCGGAGGCCGAGGGCGAGACCGCGATCAGGTCGAGGGTCTCGAGCAGCGGCAGGAGCGCGTGCGCGGTGTCGCTGGTCGTGCCCGCGACGATGAGGCGCGCACCTTCGCCGGCCAGCCGTTCGAGCTCGCGAGCTCCGGTCGCGGGATCGGACCCGGTGTCGCCCCACACGGTCCGAAAACCGCTCGGGAGACTGCCTTGTGATTCTTCGAGGGCGATGTCGATGCCATGCTTCATGGACTCGCCGTAGGGCGACGCCTCGCCCGTCGCGGGAAGGAGGATGCCGACGACCGGCTTGTTGCCGCACGCCGTCAGCACGGCCGCGGCGGCCACTACCGACAGCGCTCGGGCCAGGGTCATCATCTTCTTCACTGCTTCACCTCCGGATCGCGACGGCGATCGTCGCCGCTCATCATACAGAATCCCGCCGCCGACGCCCTGTCGAGGGGCTGTGGTCGTGGCCGTGACGATCGGCGATGGGTCCGGATGGGAGCAACGGGAGGTGGGTTTCGCGATCCCGGCCGCGTGGGGGCGGAGCCGGATGGCGTGCAGCGCCGGACCGGTTCGGATCGAGTCCCGGTCCGTGTTCGATCAGTGGCGGCGGAAGATCTGCATCATCTGTTCCCGCGAGTGCGAGGCCGCGACCTTCTGGATCTCTTCCATGGCGGACGGCCGCTCGTGCGGCGAGCTCTGCTTGAGCCGGGATGCCCGCTCCTTGTTGATCTCGGTCGCCCACTTCTCCATGCCCTTGAGCACGTCGTGGCGGGTGACCCGGCCGACGAGCCGGTCGTTCTCAAGCACCGGCAGGCAGGAGAAGTTGCACTCCAGGAAGGCCCGGGCGGCAGTCAGCAGGTCCATGTCGGGGGTGACCATGACCTCGAGACGCGACATGTAATTGCCGACCGGTCCCCCGGCTCGTTGGTCGTAGGCCCAGTCGATGATGGTGTGCAGCACGTCCTTTTCGCTCAGCACCCCCACCACGAACCCGTCATCGTCCACGACGGGGATCGCGGCGAACGACGAGCGCGCGAGAACGCTCATGCAGGGGGCCATCTCCTCGTCGACGCGGAAAGTCTTCGAGGCCTTCTTCATGATGGTCCGGACGATGGGTGTCGTTGCCATGGCGTCACCTCCGGTTCGCGCCCGTGGTCGTTTGCCACAGCTTAGCACTGATGGAGCCTGAGTTGGTCCCCGAAAGTGGTTCCGCCAGCTTGACGGCCTTGCTATTCTCTCTGCGCTCGTCTGCCGCATTCGGTCTCGGCGAGCGGAAAAGAGTAGGGCATGGCAGTTCACGTCATCCGGAAGGGGCTCGACCTTCCCATCACGGGCGCGCCGGAACAGCGCATCGAGCCGGCGCCCCATGCGGCGAAGGTCGCTGTTCTGGCCCGCGATTACCCGTTCATGAAGCCGCGCATGCACGTCGCGGTCGGTGACCTGGTCAAACGCGGCCAGCTGCTGTTCGAGGACCGCAAGACGGAAGGGGTTCTTTTCACCGCACCCGGGGCCGGTAGGGTCGTAGCGATCAACCGTGGTGCGCGAAGGGCGCTGCAGTCGGTCGTCATCGAGCTGACGCCGACCGAACGCCAGGGCAGGGCCGCCGACTCCGACCACCAGAAGTTCTCGAGCTACAGCCCACGCAACGTGCGTTCGATCGACGGCAAGGCGGCGCGGGCGCTCCTTGTGGAGTCGGGGCTGTGGACCGCGATCCGCCAGCGGCCCTTCTCCAAGGTCCCGGCGCCGTCCTCGGAGTGCCACTCGATTTTCGTCACGGCGACCGACACCAACCCGCTCGCGCCGGACCCCGAGGTGGTGCTGGAAGGGCACCACCAGAACTTCAACGACGGCCTGTGGGTCTTGTCGACGTTGACCGAGGGTCCGGTCTTCCTCTGCCGCGGGCCCAACTCGAGGCTCGATGGCGGTGACGCACCGCGGGTGCGGGTCGAGGAGTTCCACGGCAAGCACCCGGCAGGGCTGGCGGGGACCCACATCCACCTCCTCGACCCGGTTCACCGGACCAAGGTCGTGTGGTACGTGGGTTACCAGGACGTGGTCGCCATCGGCCGCCTCTTCACCACCGGGAAGCTCGCGGTCGATCGCGTCGTTGCCCTTGGCGGACCGCTGGCGATGCGGCCTCGTCTCCTGGCAACCCGGCTCGGGGCGGAGACGGAGCCTTTGCTGGACGAGGAGGTGTTCTTCGGTGAGAAGAGGGTGATCTCGGGGTCGGTGCTCTTCGGGCATGTCGCCAGGGGTGACGTCTTCGGCTACATCGGCCGCTATACGAGCCAGATCTCGTGCCTCGCCGAGAACCGGCGGCGGCACTTTCTGGGCTGGTTGATGCCCGGCCTCGACCGATTCTCGACCGTGCGGGCCTATGCCTCCTCGCTGCGCCCGCGCACCCACCGCTACGATTTCACGACCACGACTTACGGCGGCCAACGCGCCATGATCCCGATCGGAATGTACGAGCGGGTGATGCCGCTCGACATTGAACCGACCTTCCTCCTGCGGGCCCTGATCGTGGACGACCTCGATCGCGCCGAGGCCCTCGGCTGTCTGGAGCTCGACGAGGAGGACCTGGGCCTGTGCAGCTTCGTGAGCCCGGGCAAAGAGGACTTCGGCCCCGCCCTCCGTCGCAACCTCTTCGAGCTCTGGAAGGAGGGCTGATGTCCATTCTGCGCTCGCTTCTCGACAAACCGGCGCCGCTGTTCGAGCCCGGCGGCAAGCTGGAACGCCTGTTCCCGCTGTGGGAGGCCATCGACACCCTGCTCTACACGCCGGGCAAGGTGACGTCGGGCACCACCCACGTGCGCGACGCGCTCGATCTCAAGCGGATGATGATCGTGGTCGTGGCGGCGCTCTTCCCGATCTGCGTGATGGCGTGCTACAACACCGGCCTCCAGGCGCACCGCGCCATCGCGGCCGGGGCGCAGCCGCTCGCGGACTGGCAGACGACGCTGTTCCAGTCCATGGGGTTCTCCTTCACGATCGACTTCTGGGCCTGTTTCGTGCACGGGGCGCTCTATTTCATCCCGGTGATCGCCGTGACCTTCGCGGCCGGCGGCGCGATCGAGGTGCTCTTCGCAATCGTCCGCGAGCATGAGGTCAACGAAGGCTTCTTCGTCACCGGCTTCCTGGTGCCCTTGACCCTGCCCCCGACCATCCCGTTGTGGCAGGTTGCTGTCGGCACCGCGTTCGGAGTCCTCATCGGCAAGGAGGTCTTCGGCGGCACCGGCATGAACATCCTCAATCCGGCGCTGACCGTGCGCGCTTTCCTGTTCTTCGCCTATCCGGCGGAGATCTCGGGGGACAAACCCTGGATCGCGGCCAATTTCGTGGGCGTCGACGGCTTCAGCGGCGCCACCTGGCTGTCGCGGGCCGCGGTCGACGGGGCTTCGGTGCTCGGGGATTTCGGAAGTCCGCTGTGGTGGGACGCGTTCCTCGGTTTCATTCCGGGTTCGATGGGGGAGACCTCGGCGGCGCTGTGCCTGCTCGGGGCGGTCATCCTGATCGCCACTCAGATCGGTTCGTGGCGGACCATGCTCGCCGTCACCCTCGCGACGGCCGCGACCGCGACCCTGCTCAATGCCATCGGCTCCCAGACCAACCCCTTCTTCTCGGTTCCGTTCTGGTGGCACTTCGTGCTCGGCGGTTGGGCCTTCGGCATGGTGTTCATGGCCACCGATCCGGTGTCCTCCGCTTTCACCGACAAGGGCAAGTGGATCTACGGCGCCGGGATCGGGGTGCTGGTGGTGCTGGTTCGGGTCGTCAACCCCGCCTACCCGGAAGGCATGATGCTGGCGATCTTGTTCATGAATATGTTCGCGCCTTTCATCGACTACTTCGTGGTGCAGGCGAACATCAAACGGAGGCTGGCTCGCAATGCGGCATAGCAACACCTTCATCGTGTCTTTTGCAGCCGCTGTCTGCCTCGTCTGCTCGGTGTTCGTCGCCACCTCGGCGGTCGGACTGCGCTCCCGTCAGGAGGTCAACAGGGTTCTCGACCGGCAGAAGAAGGTCCTGACCGTCGCCGGCCTCATCGAGGAGGGCGAGCAGATCGAGGCGCAGCGGGTTCAGGAGCTCTTCGAGCAGAACATCCAGGCCAAGGTCATCGAGCTGACGAGCGGCGAGCCGGACCCCGATGTCGACCCCGCGGCGTTCGACCAGCAGAAGGCCCAAAAGGACCCGGCCCGCAGCCGCGAGGCGCCGCCGAACCCGGCGGGCATCAGGCGTGTGCCCAACGATGCCCTGGTCTACCTGGTGAAGCCGGAGGGCGAGGTCGAGAAGATCATCCTCCCCATCGAGGGCAAGGGCCTGTGGTCGACCCTCTACGGCTACCTGGCACTGGCGCCGGACACCACGACCATCGAGGGCATCATTTTCTACGAGCACGGCGAGACGCCGGGCCTCGGCGCCGAGGTCGACAACCCGAGCTGGAAAGCGCTGTGGGAGGGCCGCCAGGCCTACGACGAGGATTGGGAGCCCGCGATCACCGTCATCAAGGGGCATGCCGGTTCCCCTGCAGAGGATCCGCACAAGGTCGACGGACTTTCGGGCGCCACCATTACGGCGCGGGGGGTCTCCGATCTGGTGCGCTTCTGGCTCGGTGAGAACGGGTTCGCGCCGTACCTCGAGAGGTTCCGGTCCGAAAGGAGCGCGGCATGAGCCAGCAATCCAGGATCCTGATCGACCCGCTGTTCGACAACAACCCGATCGCCCTCCAGGTGCTCGGCATCTGCTCGGCGCTCGCGGTGACGACCAAGCTCGAGACCTCCATCGTGATGTCGGTCGCGGTGGTGGCTGTGATGACCCTCTCGAACTTCTTCGTCTCGATCCTCCGCAACCACATTCCGCCGTCGATCCGGATCATCATCCAGCTCACGATCATCGCGTCGCTGGTGATCGTGACCGACCAGATCCTGCAGGCCTTCCTGTACGACATCTCCAAGCAGCTGTCGGTGTTCGTCGGACTGATCATCACCAACTGCATCGTCATGGGCCGCGCGGAAGCGTTCGCCATGCAGAACCCGCCCGGCGACAGCCTGCTCGACGGCCTCGGCAACGGCCTCGGCTACTCGCTGGTGCTCATTATCGTGGGCTTCTTCCGCGAGCTCCTGGGTGCCGGGGAGCTTCTGGGCCACGAGGTCCTGCCGGTGCTCTCCAACGGCGGTTGGTACCAGCCCAACGGGCTGATGGTGCTCGCCCCCGGGGCGTTTTTCCTGATCGGGTTCTTCATCTGGGCACTCAGGTTCTGGAAACCCGAGCAGGTGACGGAGGACTGAGCCATGCTTGAACACTATCTCAATCTCGGCGTCAAGGCCGTGTTCATCGAGAACATGGCGCTCGCGTACTTTCTCGGCATGTGCTCCTTCCTGGCCGTCTCCAAGAAGGTCGAGACCGCCCTCGGGCTCGGCGCCGCGGTCACTTTCGTGCTGACGATCACGACTCCGCTCAACAACCTGCTCTACAACTACATGCTCAAGGAGGGCGCGCTGGTGTGGCTGAACCCGGCGTGGGCGGATGTGGACCTCTCCTTCATCCGTTTCCTGGCCTTCATCGGCTCGATTGCAGCCTCGGTGCAGGTCGTGGAGATGGCGCTCGACCGCTACGTGCCCAAGCTGTACGCTGCGCTCGGCGTGTTCCTGCCCCTGATCGCGGTCAACTGCGCCATCCTCGGGGGTTCGCTGTTCATGGTGGAGCGCGATTACACCCTCGGCGAGAGCACGGTCTTCGGTTTCGGCTCCGGGTTCGGCTTCTGGCTGGCGATCGTGGCTCTGGCGGCGATCCGGGAGAAGATGCGCTACTCCAACGTCCCGCCGCAGCTGCGGGGGCTCGGGATCACCTTCATCACCACCGGGCTCATGGCCATCGCCTTCATGGCCTTCGCCGGCATCCAGCTGTAGGCAGGTGCACCGATGACAACCATCATCCTCGGAGTCGCCGTCTTCGTCCTCGTCATCGTCGCGCTGGTGCTGGTCCTGATGCTCGCCAAGTCGAAGCTGGTCGAGTCCGGCGACGTCACCATCACGATCAACGACGATCCGGAGAAGGCGATCACCACCCCGGCCGGCAGCACGCTTCTGAACACTCTGTCGGCGGAGAAGATCTTCATCCCCTCGGCCTGCGGCGGCAAGGGCACCTGCGGGGTGTGCAAGGTCGACGTGATCGAAGGCGGCGGCACCCTGTTGCCGACCGAGACCTCGCACATCAGCCGCGGCGAGGCCCGCAAGGGCACCCGGCTCTCCTGCCAGGTCAAGGTCAAGCAGGACATGAAGATCGAGATCGCGCCCGAGGTCTTCAATGTCCGCAAGTGGCAGTGCCGTGTGCGTTCCAACCGGAACGTGGCGACCTTTATCAAAGAGCTGGTGCTGGAGCTGCCGGAGGGCGATGCGGTGCCGTTCCGTGCGGGCGGCTACATCCAGATCGAGTGCCCGCCGCACGTTGTCAAGTACTCGGACTTCGACATCGAAGAGGAGTATCGCGAAGACTGGGACAAGTTCAACATGTGGCAGTTCGTCTCCAAGGTCGACGAGCCGGTGACCCGCGCGTACTCGATGGCCAACTACCCCCTGGAGGCGGGCATCATCATGCTCAACGTGCGGATCGCGTCGCCGCCTCCCGGGATGCCCGAGGTTCCGCCCGGCAAGATGTCGTCCTTCATCTTCAGCCTCAAGCCCGGTGACGACGTGACGATCTCGGGACCGTTCGGCGACTTCTTCGCGAAGGAGACCGACAACGAGATGGTCTTCGTGGGCGGCGGCGCGGGCATGGCGCCCATGCGTTCGCACATCTTCGACCAGTTCCACCGCCTGCACACCGACCGCAAGGTCTCGTACTGGTACGGCGCGCGCAGCATGCGCGAGGCCTTCTACCAGGAGGACTTCGACGAGATCGCCGCCGAGAACGACAATTTCGAGTGGCACCTGGCGCTTTCGGAGCCGCGCCCCGAGGACAACTGGAAGGGCTCGACCGGGTTCATCCACCAGGTGCTCTACGACGAGTACCTGAAGCACCACCCGTCACCCGAGGACGTCGAGTACTACCTGTGCGGGCCGCCGATGATGAACCAGGCGGTGATCAACATGCTCCTCGAGCTCGGGGTCGAGCCCGAGAACATCGACCTCGACGACTTCGGCGAGTAGGGCGCCGAAGGGGGAACCATCGCACGATCGGACCGTCTGCCGCCGGCGCGGCGTCTGGTGCTGCCCGGGCTCTTCGTGGCCGCCCTCTTCGCGGTCGTCATCTGGCGTCAGCCGGACCGGCCACCTCAGCAGCTCGAGTGGCAGTTGAGCGGCCCGACCATGGGCACGGTCTACACGATCAAGGGGGTGGTCGCAACTGATGAGAAGGGACCGCCGAGCGGTCTCGGACAGCGGGTGCAGGCGGTCCTCGACGAGATCAACCACTCGATGTCCACCTATCTCGAGGACTCGGAGATCTCGGCCTTCAACCGCCACGAGCTCGGCCCGTTCCCGGCATCTCCCGCCCTGCTCGAGGTCGTGACCGAGGCGCAGCGCGTCGCGGAGCTGTCCGGGGGCGCCTTCGATATCACCGTCGCGCCGCTGGTCGACGCCTGGGGCTTCGGACCCGCCGGCGCCGGCGAGGCCCCGGACGACGCCCTCGTCGAACGTCTCATGCAAGGCGTGGGGTACACGCTGCTCGGCGTCGACCGCGAGCGCGGCGTGCTGGTCAAGGCCGATCCGCGGCTGCACATCGACTTGTCGGCGATCGCCAAGGGCTTCGCGGTCGACCGGGTAGCCGCGGTGCTGAGCACCGAGGGCGTGACGGATTTCATGGTCGAGATCGGCGGCGAGGTGGCGGCCCGCGGCCGCAACGGGCGCGGGCAGGTGTGGCGGATCGGCGTCGAGCGCCCCGAGGACGAGGGGCGGGCGGTCCACACCGTCGTCGCGCTCGCCGACACCGCGCTCGCGACCTCCGGCGACTACCGCAACTTCCGGCTCCACGACGGCGTGCGGCTGTCCCACACCATCGACCCGCGGCTCGGGCGCCCCATCACCCACGACCTGGCGTCGGTGTCGGTGGTCCACCCGAGCTGCATGACGGCCGACGCCTTGGCGACGGCCTTCGAGGTGCTCGGGCCCGGTCCCGGACTCGAGCTCGCGGACCGTCTCGACATCGCAGCGCTCTTCCTCGTGCGTGAGGAGGGGAGAGGTTTCCGCGAGGTCCGCTCGCGGGCGTGGTCGGCGCGGGTCGAAATGAACCCTCCGGTTGTGGACGTTACCCAATGAGAGGCCTGTGATGGAGACCCTCCTGCTCACCGTCGTCCTGTTCATCGTCATCGTCGCCGTGATGGCGGTCGGTGTGATGCTCAGCGGACGCAGCCTGCGCGGCTCGTGCGGCGGTCCGAGCTGCGTCTGCAAGGCCGAGGGCAAGGATCCCGGCAGCTGCGAGTTCGAGGGCAAACCCCTGCCGACCCACCAGCCGTAATTTTGTCTGGGGGGTGCCAGGCTTTAGAAACTTAGGAAGTTGCCCGAAATGAGAAAGCCGCCCTCCAGCTGACCCAACTTCCGAAGTTTCTAAAGCCTGGCACCCTGGCCGTCAAAAATTGAGTTACCACCCGCCCTCCCTGCGGACCGGGGGGATGGCCGGGAATTCAAAATTGAGAATTCAAAATTGAGAATTTGGCGCGGTCACCCGCCCGATACCGGATCTTCCGCGCCGGCTTCGGGCGGCGTGGCGTCATCTGGATCGTCGAGCCAGCCGGGCGGCAGAGCGACGCGCTGGGTGCCGCCGCGCTTGCCGCGCCGCACCAGGTGCGCGTTGGGCGGGAACTCCTGCTCGCGGTCGACGTCGAGCAACGCCTGCTCGAGCTCGGCGAGGGTGGCGACCCGCATCAGCCGGTCGCGCAGCCGCGCGCTCGACCGGAAGCCGCGGGTGTACCAACCGCTGTGCTTGCGGAAGGCGAGCAGCGCCTGACGTTCGCCGAACCACGCGACCAGTGCCGAGGCGTGCTCGATCATGATGTCCGCAACCTCGCCCAGGGTCGGCGGGGCGGAGGGACGGTGGCCGGCGAAGGCGTCCGCGAGGTCGCGGAACAACCACGGCCGCCCGAGGCAGCCACGGCCGATGGCGACCCCGTCGCAACCGGTCTCCCGGATCATGCGCAGCGCGTCCTCGGCGACCCAGATGTCGCCGTTGCCGATCACGGGCACGGCGTTCAATGCCCGCTTGAGCTCGCCGATGGCGGCCCACCGGGCGCTGCCGTCGTACAGCTGGGCGGCGGTCCTCGCGTGCAGAGTGACCGCGCTGCAGCCCTCCTCCTCGGCGACCCGCCCGGACTCGAGAAACGTCAGGTGGTCGTCGTCGATGCCCATCCGGAACTTGATGGTCACCGGCACCGAGCCGGCCGCCCGTACCGCTGCACCGACGATCGCCGTGAGCAGGCGGGGTCGGGCAGGGATGGCGGCACCACCCCCCTTGCGGGTCACCTTGCGCACCGGGCAACCGAAGTTGAGGTCGATGTGGTCCACCCGTCCCTCACCCACGAGGAGCCGCACCGCCTCACCGACGTAGTACGGGTCGACGCCGTACAGCTGCAGGCTGCGCGGCGTCTCCTCCGGGCCGAAGTCGGCGAGCTTGAGGGTCTGCTCCCGTCCCTCGACGAGCGGCCGCGCGGTGATCATCTCGCTGATGTAGAGGCCGGCGCCGAAGCGCCGGCAGATGCGGCGGAAGGGGTAGTTGGTGACGCCGGCCATGGGCGCCAGGACCACCGGCGGCCACAGCTCGATGTCGCCGATGCGCAGCGGACGCGACAGCGGCGGCTCGGGTTCCACGCCCCGTTCCAAAGTCAAACGCCGCGACGAGCGCGGCGTTTCGGCAGCGGGCGGTCGGACGCCATCTACTTGAGCAGGTTCTCGAGATAGTTCGAGATCAGCACCACGCCGAAGCCCGAGGCCCCTTTGGGCAGGCCGTTGTGCTCCTTCTCATGGTAGGCGACGCCGGCGATGTCGATGTGGGCCCACGACACCTTTTCGGGAACGAACTCCTTGAGGAAGGCGCCCGCGGTGACGACGCCCCCCCAGCGACTGCCGGCGTTCTTGATGTCCGCCCACTCGCTCTTCAGGTAGCTCAGGTACTCGTCGTAGAGCGGCAGCGGCCAGACGCGCTCCCCGAGCTGCTCGCCGAGCTTGGTAAGCTCGTCCACGAGCTCCTTGTCGGTGCCCATGATGCCGGCGGCCTCGTGGCCGAGGGCCACCACGCAGGCGCCGGTCAGGGTCGCGAAATCGAGCACGACGTCAGGATTGAAACGGGCGGAGTAATGCAGCGCATCGGCGAGGATGAGCCGTCCCTCGGCGTCGGTGTTGTCCACCTCGACGGTCTTGCCGCTGGCCATGGTGAGGATGTCCCCGGGCTTGATCGCGGTGCCGGAGGGGAGATTCTCGACCGCCGGAATCAGGCCGACCACTTTGATCGGCAGGTCCATCTCGGCGATGGCCCGCATCACGCCGACGACGGTGGCCGCGCCGCACATGTCGTACTTCATCCAGCCCATGCCGGCGGCAGGCTTGATGGAGATGCCCCCCGAGTCGAAGGTGACGCCTTTGCCGATCAGGACCACCGACTTCTTGGGCTTCTTCGGGCGGTGCTCGACGACGATCAGGCGCGGCTCCTGGACGGAGCCCTGGCTGACGCCGAGGATGCCGCCCATCTTCTCTTTCTGGATCTCCTTGAGCCCCAGGATGGTGACCCGCAGACCCTTCACGTCCTCGGCCATCTCCTTGACCGCCGTTGCCAGCTGGTCGGGAGTGAGGTCGTTCGCCGGCCGGTTGCCGAGGTCGCGGGCGATCTGCTGCGCGGTGCGCAGCAGACGGACCCTCTGCAGGCGCTCCTCGAGGTCTTCCTCGCTCTCGCGGGCGAGGGGCAGGATGTGCAGGCCGTCGATCTTCTCGAACTCGTTCTTCTTCGACTTGAAGTGGTCGAAGGTGTAGTCGGCGATCGAGGCCTCGAGGAGGGCGAACAGACGGGACTCGGCGTCGGTGAGGCCGCGCAGGCGGACCGGCAGCCCGAGGCCGATCTGGTACTCGCGGTTCTTGGTCGCCTGGCGCATGACACGGCTCAGCACCTTGCGCAGCTTGGAGTGCGTGAGCTCGGCCTCGTCGCCGACGCCGACGAATGTCACCCGGTGGGCGAGGGCGAGAGGGCACTCGCCGGAGATCATCTCGCCCTCCGCGCCCTTGGGTCCGAGGGCCTCGGCCTTCGCCTTCAGGGCCCGCCTTTCTTTGGCGGAGAAGTACAGTTTGTCGACCGGACTGGCGTCGGTGCACTGCAGAATGTAAATGCAATCAAGAGGTTCTTCAGGGGCTTCGCGGAACTGGTGTAAATCTGCCATGGAGCGTTTTCAACCCTCCTTTGATACTCGGCTCGGCGGGGGATTGTAGCACATTCGTTGAGATCAGGCTCAAGTTACTTTAAATAAAAGAGCTTAGAGTTCGACCTCCGGGTGCGGATCGGGCGCGTCTCGGAGAATCCGGCACGGAGGTTGCTTATCGCTCGGGAATCGGTCCGACACGGCGCCAGGGACGTTCGGATGCGGAGGTCGGTGGCGAAGAAAAGGGCCTGGTGCGGGTTAGAATCCCGCGGTGCGAAGGACGTCGTGGCACCACGGTCGGAGCGCCGTCGAGCAGCTCGAAGCGCTCGTCGGTCAAGCGCGCGAGCCCGGCTTTCTGAGGGTCGACTTCGAAAGCGGCGGTGGCGGCGGCGCGCTCTGTTGGACGTACCTCGAGCCCTGGACCCGGAGCCGCGCCGTCACAGTGGCGGTCATCGACGGCACCCTCGCGTCGCCGGGCCTCGAGGTCGCCCTGTGCTCCGACCTTGTCTACGTGGCGCCGTGCGCGGTGCTGGAGCTCGCGGCAGGCGCCGGACCGCCCGCCGCTGGCGTGGTCTGGGCCCTGGGCCGGGCCGGGCGTGCGGCCTTGGCACGCGGTCTCCTGGACTCGTCGAGCCTGACGGCGGACGAGGCGGTGGCCCTCGGTCTCGCGCAGGCGACGGTCGCGGCGGACGGGGACCTGCCGCTGCCGACCGGCTTCTCGCCGGCGGCCGTCACCACCGCTCGCGACCTGATGCGGGCGACGCCGTCGACGGGCCCGGGTCTGGCGCTCGAGCTGGCGTCGTTCCGGCTGCTCTTCGCCGCCGGCGACCCCAATGAAGGTGGGAGGGCGTTCCTCGAGAAGCGGGAGCCGGAGTTTTGACGCCCAAGCCGCCCGCCCAGTCCGGATTTCGGATTTCGGATTTTCCACCCACCCTCCCCACCGACGATGAGCACCCGGGTGCTCAGGGCATTCGCGCTGACTTGGGCGTGTTGGCGAGCGATCTGTCAGTACGGTCAGGCTCAGCTGGCGCTCTTTGTTCGTCCCGAGCCCCAGCCCGTTCCCGTTGCCGTTCCCTATACTATCGACCTCCTGAGAGGGAGAGTGTCAGGTTCTTCGACCTCGAGCTGACATCGTTGGATGCCCGAACCTCAAAGAAATGAGAAGACTCTTCCTGGCCAACAGTGTCAGGGGTGGCTCCTCTCGGGATGCGGTACCCTGATCGTCCAAGCAACGAGGGAGTCGAAATGGACCTCATGAGCATGACTGGGTTCGGGCGCGCGCGGGGGCGGCTGTCGGACCGGTTCGGGGCGTCGATCGTCATCCGCTCGGTCAACCACAAGTACCTCGACCTCCAGATCCGCACCAACCTCAGGGAGGAGGTGCCTGAGATCGAGGCACTGTTGCGGGGGGTCATCGAGGACCGCTTCCAGCGCGGCCGTGTGAGCGTGCAGCTCAACCTCGAACAGGCCCCCGGAGCCGGGCCGCGGGTAGCGCTCGACACGGCCCAGATCGCGGCTGTGATCGAGCAGTTGGCGGCCATTCGGGTGCCTGAAGGCGTTGCCGCATCGCTGGCCATCGGCGACGTGCTGGCGGTTCCGGGTGTCGTGACAGTGAACGCTCCGGAGACGATTCTCGAAGGGCCGGAGTCCGAGGCGCTGCGCTCGGTGACCGGCGAGGCGGTGGACCTGGTGTTGGCGATGCGGCGGGACGAGGGCCGCCGCATCGCGCGCCAGATCGCCGCCGAGCTGGCGCAGGTGGTCGCGTTCACCGACTGGTTCGAGCCGCAGCTGCCGGATCTCCGACAGGCGATGATGACTCGTGCGATGCAGCGCATCGCGGAGCTGGTGGGGTCCTCGGTCGACACGGACCGCGTCGCCCAGGAAGCCGCCGTGCTCGCCGATCGCGCTGACGTCGCCGAGGAGGTGGTCCGGCTGCGGGCCCACCTCGCCGCCTTTGACGACCGCATGGCGGCGGGAGGCGCGGTCGGCCGGAGCCTCGACTTTCTGTGCCAGGAGATCCACCGCGAGCTCAACACGCTGGGCTCGAAGTGCCGGGAGCCCGCCGCCTCCGCCAGGTTGGTGGACGCGAAGTCGGCAGCGGAACGGGTCCGCGAGCAGGTCCAGAACCTCGAGTGAGAGGTTATCAGCTGCGAGAGCGGTAGGATGGTTCGGGAGGCTGGTCGCCGGTGAGCTCGAAGCGATTCAGACTGCAGACTCGGATCGCGCGGCACATCGCATTCGCGGTCGTCGTCAGCCTGATTGCGACCGCCCTGGTTCTGGTCGTCTTCCGCCACCAGTCCGTACGGCGAAACACGGAGCGTTCGGCCCGCACCTACGCCTCGCTGGTCAGTGAACCGCTGGTCACCCTGATCACCTTTCTCGGCTCCGAGGGCAAGGGGATCCTCGACCAGAGAGTGGCTCAGCTGGGAGAGCTGAACCGGGATGTGGTCCGGCTCGAGGTCGTGGATGTCAGGGGCAATGTGGTCCTCCGCGCCGAGGGCCGGAACGTCGTGGTCTACGGTGACGGGATCGCCCCTCCGGTCATCGAGGACGCCGATCTCCTGCGCGCGGTTGCCGGCCTCGAGCCGACAGCGGGCGCGGTCGTCGAGGCGAGCGGCGCCCGCGTGTACCGCGTCGTGGCGCCGGTCGTCAACCAATGGGGCGTGCACCACTTCTCCCTGGTGGGGACATTCAGCTACTCGGACGTCGACCGCCAGCTGCGGAACTCGCTGTGGTTGTCGGCCCTTGTCCTGGCCCTCGGGCTCGCCCTCACGCAGTGGGTTTCGGTGACCCTGGCGAGGGGCATCACCCGCGATGTCGAGCGCCTTCGCGAGGGCGTGCAGCGGATGCAGGAGGGCCACCTCCGGGAGAAGGTCTCGGTTCACTCGAGAGACGAGATCGAGGAGCTCGCCGACGCCTTCAACGCGATGTCGGTGGAACTGCTGTCGACCATCGAGAGATTGCGCCAGGCGAACCGGGAGCTGGAGACCCTCGACCAGACGAAGGCGGACCTCGTGGCCAATGTTTCGCACGAGCTGAAGACCCCTCTCACCGCCCTCCGGGGCTACCTCGAGCTCATGACCGACGGTGACCTGGGCGACATTTCGAGTGAAGCGCACCGCGCCGCCATGATCTGCCGCAAAAACGTGCAACGGCTGACCCTGAGGGTCGAGGAGCTGGTGCAGCTGTCGAGATTCGAGCGTTTCACGACCCTCGACGCGGCCCGGGAGGAGGTCGATCTCTGCCGCCTGGTCGACGGCGTCATCGAGTCCTTCCAGCCTCGGCTCGAGGAAGCGCAGATCGGCATTGCGGCCCGATTCGAGCGCGACGTCAAGCCGCTCCAGGCCAACCCGGAGCAGCTCGAGCGGGTGTTTTTCAACCTGCTCGACAACGCCGTCAAGTTCAGCTCGCAGGGCGGGAGTATCGTGGTCACCGTCGAAGCCTGCACCTCCGAGGGCGACGATGGCGTGCTGGTCCGCGTCCAGGACAACGGTGTCGGCATCCCGTCGTCCGAGTTGGTTCGGATCTTCGACCGCTTCCACCAGGTCGACCCGAGCTCGCGGCGCCGGTACGGAGGCATGGGCCTCGGGCTCTCCCTGGTGCGCAGCATCATCGAGGCGCATCGCGGCACGGTGTGGGCCGAGAGCGAGCAGGGCGTGGGCACGACCATCCACGTGTGGCTGCCGTGTGCCGACCCCGGCCGCACTCCGGCGGCCGCGGCCCGGCCCTCTGATAGACTCGGAGGGACGCGCGTCGGCAGGGGATCGACGGAGGGGGATTGATGGCGCGGATCTTCGTTGTCGATGACGAACCGGACATGGTGGATCTCCTCGCGACCATCCTCAAGGCGGACGGGTTCCAAGTCGAGACCGACACCGACGGCCGGTCGGCGCTCGCGCGGTTGCTCTCCAACCCGCCGGATCTCGTCCTGCTCGACCTCATGATGCCCGACCTCGATGGCATGGAGCTCCTGAAGCTTCTGCGGCTCGACCCCAAGGGGGCCGACGTGCCGGTCCTGGTGGTGAGTGCGCGCTCCGGCCACCAGGATCAGCTCGGCACCTTGCAGCTCGGCGCCAACGCCTACATCTGCAAGCCGTTCTCCCCCCGCGAGCTGGTGCGGCAGGTGCGCCAGCTCCTCGAGAGCTCCCGCGGCGGCGCGCGTGGGTAACGGGTTTCTGACCGCCGACCCCATCGAGCTGCAGACCCGGATCCTGCAGTACCGTGCGAGCCTCTTCGATCCGGTCACCAAGCTCCCGACGCTGCCGGTGGTCCTCGACCGGGTGCGGCGGATGCTCGACGAGCGGGGCGTGCTGCAGGTGCTTCTCGTGCGCATCGAGCACGAGCAGAACCTCGAGCGCATCGTCGGCTGGGAGCGCTACGACGCGGTGCTCAAGAACGTCGCGCGGCACCTGAGCGGCCTGCTCGAGGCGGCTGCGGGGCCCGGCAGCCTGCTGTGCCAGGAGAACGTGCGCGGCGATATCTTCCTGGTGATTCTCGGCGACCGCTTCGAGGCGGGGCGCCTGCACGACGCCCTGGTCGAAGGCATCACGATCTCGGACGAGAACGGCGACAGCGAGAAGATGGCGGTGCGTGTCGGTCAGGGAGCGATCAAGATGCGGCCGGCCCTGCGCGTCGAACGCACCATCTACAACGGCATCCTCGAAGCGCGCCAGGATTTCCACCGCCGCGGGGAGGCCTTCGACCAGGCGCGTCTCGACGAGGTGCGGCACATGCTCCGCGACCGCGCCGTCCGCACCTTGTTCCAGCCGATCGTGCGCCTGCCGGAGCGCCAGGTCGTCGGTTTCGAGGCGCTCAGCCGAGGCCCCTCGGGGAGCTACCTCGAATCGGCGGAGAATCTCTTCGGATTCACCGAGCGCGCAGGCCTGCTCGGCGAGGTGGAGCTGCTGTGCCTGGAGTGCGCGCTCGCCAACGCCTCCCGCCTGCCGGAGGACGCGACCCTGTTCCTCAATCTGTCGATGCTCGGCCTGGAGTACATCGAGTCCGAGGCGAGGGGACTCGACGGACGCGTCCGGGAGGCGGGTCTCGAGGCCTCGAACTGCGTCCTCGAGATCACGGAAAGGACCTACGCGGAGAGCGCGAGCCGTCTCCGCGAGCGCGTCACCGAGCTCCGCCAGCAGGGCTTCCGGATCGCGATCGACGACATGGGTACCGGCTACAGCGCGCTGCACGTGCTCGCCGAGCTGCAGCCGGATTACATCAAGCTCGACAAGATGCTGGTCCGGGACCTGCCCGTGGAGCCGATCAAACGCAACCTCGTATCGGCGATCACCGGGTTCGCGCGCGACAGCCAGTCGGTGGTCATCGCCGAGGGCGTCGAGACCGAGGAAGAGGTCGAAGTGCTGCGGGAGCTCGGTATCGATCTCCAGCAGGGGTACTTTTTCGGGTATCCGAAGCCGGTGTAGTTCAATTCGGAATTCGGAATTAGGAATTAGGAATTTCCGCCCGGCCCCCCCGGTCATGAGGGCAATGGCAAAAACTGAGAACCCATAATTCGTACGCGGGCCGCCCGCGTGCGAATTATCTCTTGAAAAAGCCTGAGGCGGGTCCCTTGCCGCCGTTCTGGATCTGCTGATTGAGCTCGCGGATGCGCTCGTTCAGGGCATTGATCTTCTGCTGCGACTCCTCGCGGACGCGGCTGGCCTCGGCCCGGGCCATGTCGCTCTGGCGCCTGATCTCGTCCGTGCTGTCGCCGATCTCGGTCAGCTGCTCGCGGAGCGATCCGAGCTCGGCTTCCAGGGCCTCGATCTGCTCGTCCTTCTCGGCCAGTTTGGCGCGGTGGCGCTCTTCCATCTCCTCGTACAGGCGCTTCGTTTCCAGTAGCTCGGTGATCTGCGAAAAATCGGCCGGCGACGGTGACATCTCACCCTCCCTGAATCTCTCCTCGATGGTCGGGAACATCGCGCGAAGCTTGAGCGACAGATCGTCCGGATCGCTCGAGGCCTGGGTGGCCTGGTCGTAGGTGATCGTGTCGTGGGCGAGGAGCGCGATCAACGACTGGTTCATGCTCTGCATGTGGTAGAAGTTGACGGAGTTCTCCATCTCCTCCTGGATCTCCTTGATCTCTCCGTGCTCGATGTGCTTGGAGATCTTGGGCGAGTTGATCAGAATCTCGCAGGCCGGGAGGCGCTCGGTGCCGTCCTTGCTCTGCACCAGCTGCATGGACACGATCGCCCGCAGGACCAGCGCGAGCTGGCTCCGCACCTGCTCCTGCTGGTCGGCCGGGTAGGAGTCGATGATGCGGTCGACCGTCTGGGCGGCGCTGTTGGTGTGCAGCGTGGAGAAGACCAGGTGCCCGGTCTCGGCGGCGGTGATCGCCGTCGACATGGTTTCGAGGTCCCGCATCTCGCCGACCATGATCACGTCCGGGTCCTGGCGCATGCAGTTGCGCAGGGCCTCGTGGAAGGTCGGCGTGTCGGTGCCGACCTCGCGCTGCGAGATGGTGGCCTTGTCGTCCTGGAACAGGAACTCGATCGGGTCCTCGATGGTGACCACGTGGCAGGGCCGCGCCCTCGAGATGAGGTTGATCATCGCCGCCAAGGTCGTCGACTTCCCCGATCCGGTCGGGCCGGTGATCAGCACCATGCCGCTCGGGTACTCGGTCAGCTTACTGATGACGTCGGGCAGGTTCAGGTCGTCGACTCCGGCGATCTCGAAGGGCACGCGGCGGAAGACCGCCGCCATGGTGCCGCGCTGGAGGAAGATGTTGCAGCGGAACCGGGCCACGCCCGGCACCCCGTAGCCCATGTCGACGGCCTGAGTCTTCTCGAACCGCTGGCGTTGGGTGGGTTTGAGGAGCTCGCCGAGCATCCGCTCGACATCTTCGGGCTGCAGGGGGTTGGCCTTGATCGGGATGAGACGACCTTGAATGCGCAGAAGGGGCGGGCGCATGGGCTTCAGGTGCAGGTCCGAGGCCCCCTTCTTGGTCATGAACATGAGCAGTTCTTTCAGCTCCACGTGTCCTCCCTCGAGAGCCGCTGGAACATCTCAAAGGTTAGCACATAGGACCTCTCACGCCGGTGACGGCCACGACGTCTCGACAGATCCTGCTCCCGCCGGCAGGGCCCGATCGCGGGGTGCGGGCGGCTGATCCGGGAAGGCCGGAACCTACGTCGAGTAGAATGCGCGGATGAAGATCTACACGAAGACCGGCGATGCGGGGGAGACCTCGCTTTTTTCGGGAGGACGGGTCCGCAAGGATGACGCACGGGTCGAAGCCTACGGCACGGTCGACGAGCTCGTCTCGGCTCTCGGCCTCCTCCTGTGCGAGGACCTGCCGGAAGGAGTCGCTCCGCGCCTCCTGGACATCCAGAACTCGCTGTTCGAGGTCGGGAGCGCACTCGCCGACCCCGATGGGAAGATCAGCCACGCGGCGGACTCCTGGAGCACGGAAGCCATCGAATCATGGATCGACGGGATGGAGCTCGAGCTCGAACCGCTGCGCGCCTTCATCCTGCCCGGCGGCTCGCGGGCGGCGGCGATGACGCACATCGTGCGCACCGTGTGCCGTCGCGCCGAGCGGCGGGTCAATGCGCTCGAGTCCGACCGCAGCGGGACCCCGACAGGCGTTCTCCCCTTTCTCAACCGGCTGTCCGATGCGTTTTTCGTGCTCGCACGGTTCATCAACGTGCGGGCCGGCTTTGCCGAGACCGAGTGGCGATCGCGCGCTCGTGGTTGAGTGCGCTGATACAATCGGTGACTCGTGGACCGAGACCCACCCCAGCCGCTACGATCGCTGCGAGCGGTCCTTTCCCGCCTCGATCCACTCCCGGGCCGCGACGGCGCGGGTTCCGCCCGTCGCGTGCAGGTGCACGACGGCGCATCCGCGCTGGGTCGGGCGATCCCGCATGAGCGGACCTCACCACCCGGATCGCCGGCGCCCCGTCGGGTGGGTGGCCGTCCCGGACGCATGACAGGAGCGGCGAGACCATGCTGCAGCTGACCGTCACCGAGAGCAACATCGACCGACTCTTCGGCACGCGCGACGAGAATCTGCGCTATCTCCAGGAGCGCCTCGGGGTGACTGTCGATGCTCGCGGCGCGAACGTGAAGGTCACGGGCAACCAGGAGACCGAGACGATCGTCGCGCGCCTCTTCGAGGCATTCGACCACCTCCTCAACACCGGCACCCTGATCACCAGGGACGAGTACCGGACGGCTGTCAGAGTGCTCGAGGAGGACCCCGAGGCCGACCTCGTGGAGTTCTTCCTCGACGCCTCGATCCCGGCGTCGCTGCGGCGCTTCGTGATCCCTCGCAACCTCAACCAGCGGCTGTTCATCCGCACGGTGGCCTCCCACGACTGTGTCTTCGTGGTCGGTCCGGCGGGCACCGGCAAGACCTATCTCGCGGTGGCCCTGGCAGCGGCGGCACTGATGGACAAGAAAGTGCGGAGGATCGTGCTCGTGCGTCCGGCCGTCGAAGCGGGCGAGCGTCTCGGCTTCCTGCCGGGGGACCTGGTGGAGAAGATCAACCCCTACCTGCGGCCGGTGTACGATGCCCTCTACGACATTCTCGGCTATGACAAGGTCTCCAACCTGATCGAGCGGCAGATCATCGAGATCGCACCGTTGGCCTTCATGCGCGGCCGCACGCTCAACGACGCCTTCATCATTCTCGACGAGGCGCAGAACACCACCCGCGAGCAGATGAAGATGTTCCTGACGCGGATGGGCTTCCACTCCAAGACGGTGATCACCGGTGACATCACCCAGATCGACCTGCCGTTCGCGAAGTCGTCCGGGCTCGTCGAGGCGCTCGAGATCTTCGACGGCGCCGAGGGCTTCGCCTTCATCCGCTTCACCCATAAAGACGTCGTGAGGCACCCGCTCGTCCAGGAAATGGTCGACCGCTACGAGAAATGGGAGCAGCAGCGCCGGGACCGGGAGTCGTGAACGGCCCGAACAAGACACCGGCCGAGCCCAGGAGCTCGCAGACGCGAATTGAGCGTGGGCTCGAGGACAGGGTCGGCTGGTGGGACCTCCTGCTCGAGCGCCCGCTGTGGTGGTCCCTGCCGGTGATCGTGGGCTGTGTGTTGCTGGTCGTGCCGCGCCTCGGGAGCGGACTTCCGGACTGGCAACCCGGCGACGTGGCGAGCTTCGACCTCGTGATCCCCTCCGACACCTCGCTTCCCGACGAGTCGGCCACCCGAGCCGCGCGCGAGGAGGCCCGCGCTTCGGTGGTCCCGGTCTACGACCTCGAGCCGCGTCTGCAGGTCGAGCTCGAGGAACAGCTGCACATGCTGTTCGTGATCTGTCGCGACCGGCTGGTGGCGCCGGCGGACGAGATTGCCAGCCCGCGCGCAATCACCGAGCTTGCCGGCACGGAGAGGATGCTGCGAATCCTCGATTCCTCGGAGTGCTCCGAGCAGTTGGAGCGGGCGCTGGTCGAGGTGGTCGGCGTGATCTTCAAGCGCAACGTGGTCGATGACCGCCGGGCGTTGGAGCGCCGGGGGGAGAACGGCATCGCGCTCAGGAACCTCGCCTCGGGCTCGGAGAGGATCGTGTCCCTGGACCTGATCGCCGAGGCCATCGACCTGCGCAGCGGGCTCGAAGAGGCGGTGCGGGCCGAGCTCCTGGAGCGGCCGGCCGTCGCGCGACTCTGGATCAAGCCGATCGTCGAGTTCCTGGTCGACAACCTGGTGCCGAACCTCAGCTACAACCGGGGCGAAACCGAGCAGAGGATGCGGGAGGCGTCCGAGAGGGTGGTGCCGCGGTTGCGCGCGCTGCGCCGCGGCCAGGTCCTGGTGCGTCGCGGCGACACCGTCACCCCGGAGGTCACCGAGATGCTGGGGGCGCTGCAACGCGAGCGGCGAGACCTCGACGATCTGCCGCGGGTCGCCGGCATCTCGCTGGTCGTCTCGCTGCTCGTCTTCGGCTGGTGGCCGGTGCTGCGCCGGCTCGGTGGCCCCGGTGAATCCCGACAGCGCCTGGCGATGGCCCTCATCCTGGTCCTGCTCTTCACGGCCGTGCTGAGGCTCGGCGTGTACGTGGCCAGCGCGATCGCATTCACCGGCCAGGGATCGGCCCTCTCGACGGCCGAGGTCTACCTGTGGGCGCTGCCGTTCGCCGCCGGCCCGGCAACGGTCATGGTGCTGATGGGTATCCAGCCGGCTCTCGCGTTCGCGGTCTCGGGCGCCGTCATGGCGGGGATCATGCTCGGCGGCGACTTTCCGATCGCCATGTATGCGCTCGCATCGGGAATGGTCGCCGCCCTTGCCGCCCAGCGTTCGCACGACCGGATGTCGATGAGCCGCGTCGGGCTCGTGGTCGGCGTGTCCAACGTGGCGCTGATGCTGACGCTCGAGCTCTACCGCGGTCTGCCCGACGCGCTCTCCACCCTGGCCTTCGCTGCGCTCTTCGCCTTCGTCGGCGGTCCGCTGTCGGTCGGAGTCGTTTCGTTTCTGCTGCCGATCCTCGAGGCGGTTTTCGGGATCACCACGGATACCCGCCTTCTCGAGCTGTCGAATCAGAACCTGCCGCTCCTCAAACAACTGTCGCTGGAGGCGCCCGGCACGTACCAGCATTCGTTGGCGGTCAGCAACCTGGCCGAGGCCGGCGCGGACGCGGTGGGGGCGAACTCCCTCCTGGTCCGGGTGTGCGCCTACTACCACGACATCGGCAAGCTGGTGAAGCCCGAGTACTTCGTCGAAAACCAACGGGGCGGGAATCCGCACGATGCGCTGGCGCCCTCCATGTCCGCGCTGGTCATTCAGAGCCACGTCAAAGAAGGGCTCGAAATGGCGCGCGAGGCCAAGCTGCCGCTGGCGATCCGGCAGGGCGTCGCCACCCACCACGGAACCAAGCTCATCAGCTACTTCTACACCAAGGCCATGGAGCGCGACGAGGCGGGGAAGTCGGCCGTTCGCGAGAGCGACTACCGCTACCCGGGGCCCAGGCCGCACACCAAGGAGCTCGGGATCCTGCTCCTGGCCGACGCCGTGGAAGCGGCGGCGCGGACCCTCGACGTGCCGACGGTCGCCAAGGTGCAGGGGATGATCGACACGATCCTCGCCAACGCCCTCGAGGACGGGCAGCTCGACGACTGTGATCTGACCTTCTCGGAGCTCGACAAGGTCGCGTCAGCGTTTTTGTGGGTGCTGACCAATATGTACCACCACCGGATCGATTATCCTGGCTTCGACTTCAACAGGAGGCATCGGGCGCGTGACTCGGGTCCACATCAGATGGGAGAGAAGACCGTCTCAGCCGGTGGCTGAGGCGCTGCGGAGGCTGATCGGCGGCTGTCTGGCGAGGCTCGACGCCGGCGACGCCGAGGTGCACCTCGTGCTGACCGGCGACGAGACGATCCGCGAGCTCAACCGGCGTTTCCTGGGCTCAGACCGCGCGACCGACGTGCTGTCATTCCCCGACGGCGACGAGCTGCCGTCGGGCCGCAGACTGTTGGGTGAGATCGTGATCTCGCTCGACGCGGCGCGCCGTCAGGCGGAGCAGCTCGGCCACGACGAGCTCTCCGAGCTCTCCGAGCTCGTCCTGCACGGCCTCCTGCACCTGCTGGGCTATGATCATCACCGCGACCGCGGAGAGATGAACAGGCTCGAGCTCCGTTTGCGCGGGGAGTTGCTGGCATGAAGGCCGGACTGCAGGAGTGGCTGACCGATCCGGTGACGCTGGTGATCTTCGGCATCGCGCTGGCGGCGCTGTTCGCAGTCACCGAGCTCCTGCTGCGGTCGCTGCCGCAGCTCGGGAACGTGCGCTTCCAGGGAATCCTCGAGGAGAACCCCGGTTTGGTGGGGGCGCCCGCCGGGGTCCACGTGTCGCGCCTGATCGACGTCATCAGGTGGCTCCAACTCGCGGCTCTGGGAGCGATCTGGGTGGTCGTCTTCAGCGCTCCGACCATGGGGGGCTGGCGTGGGGTGACGGTGGCGGTCTCGGCGCCGATCGTCCTCGTGGCGTTGGTCCGCCTGCTGGTCCGGCCGCTGTCGGAGGACGCGGCCGCCTCGCTGCTGCGCGTGGTGGCGCCGCTGACGGCGCCGCTGCTGCCGATGGTGGCCCGCCGCCCGCCGGAGCCGGCGCCGCCGGCACTGGAGGACGAGGAGGAAGAGGCCAGTGAGGCCGAGATCCAGGCCTACCTGCAGGCCGGGGAGGCGGCGGGGATCTTCGAGGGCGACGAGGGCGAGATCGTCGAGTCGCTGGTCGACTTTTTCGACACCGTCGTGCGCGAGGTCATGACGCCGCGGACCGAGATGGTGACGGTGGCCGACACCGCCTCGTACCGCGACCTCCTGCGGGTGTTCGCCGAGACCCACCGCAGCCGGATTCCGGTGTACCACGAGACGGTCGACCGGATCATCGGCGTGATCCACGTCAAGAATGTGGTCAAGCACGGGCTCAAGGGCGGCGAGCCCTCGATGTCCGAGCTCGCGAACCCGTGTCTGGTCGTGCCCGAGAACAAAGCTCTGGGCGCCCTGCTGCGGGACTTTCAGAATCAGCACCAACAGATGGCGATCGTGGTCGACGAGTACGGCGGGACCTCGGGCCTGGTGACGCTCGAGGACATCCTCGAGGAAATCGTCGGCGAGATCGAGGACGAGCTCGACCCGAGGCAGCCGCCCGACTGGCAGGCGCTGAGCCCCGGTATCTATCGCATGCAGGGGCGGGCGCCGATCGAGGTCCTCGACGAGCTGTTCGGTATCGAGGTCGACGACGAGGAGGTCGACACGGTCGGTGGCCTGGTGTTCTCGATCCACGGCACGGTGCCGCAGCCCGGGACCGAGGTCCGCGACGAGCCGCACCGCCTGGTGTTCACGGTCGAGGCCATGGACGAGCGGCGGGTCGAGGTCGTGACCGTGCGCCGGGTCGGCGACGGGCCGCCGCGTTCGGACTCGGAGCCATGAGGCCGACAGCCGAACCGGGACCGGTGCAGGAACCCGCCTCCCCCGGGGATGGGCAGCGCACCGGGACCGTGGCCCTGGTCGGCCGGCCCAACGCCGGCAAGAGCACCCTGCTCAACGCACTCATCGGCGACAAGGTGGCGATCGTCTCGGACAAGCCGCAGACCACCCGCAACCGTATCGTCGGCATCCTCACCGAGGCGCGGGGCCAGGCGGTGTTCTTCGACCTCCCCGGGGTGCACAAGCCTCTGCACAAGATGAACGCGCGCATGATGCAGGACGTGCGCTCGGCGCTCGAGGAGGTCGATCTGGTGCTGCACCTGTTGGATGCGGCGGCGCCGTGGGGCGGGGGTGAGGAGTTCCTCTTCGAGCTCCTGCAGTCGGCCCGTTCTGAAGTGATGGGCGTGCTCACCAAGATCGACCTGGTGCCCTCGAAGTCCGATCTCCTGCCGCTCATCGCGCGCTACCAGGAGCGGCGTCCGGGGGCGGTGGTGGTGCCGATCTCGGCGCCTGAGGGGGACGGACTCGAGGCCCTCCTCGAGGAGCTCTTCGCGCGATTGCCGGAGGGCCCGCCGCTGTACCCGGAGGACCTCACCTCGACCCAGACCGAGCGCTTCTTCGTCGCCGAGGTCGTGCGCGAGAAGCTCCTCGAACGGACCCGCGGCGAGCTGCCCTACACGACGGGAGTGGTGGTGGACGTGTTCGACGAGGGCGAAAATCTGCTCCACGTCGAGGCGACCATCTACGTCGAGCGCAAGAGCCAGCGCGGCATCGTCATCGGACGCGGCGGCAGCATGGTCCGCGACGTCGGTCAGGCGGCCCGGGAGGAGCTCGAGCGGGTGCTCGGGACCAGGATCTACCTCGG
>DATIVB010000332.1:0-8928 GCA_035466375.1 Chondromyces sp. | reverse complement strand
GGTGATTCCGGGTGACAACACGAACCTGGAGGTGGAGTTGATCCAGCCGATCGCGATGGAGAAGGGTCTGCGCTTCGCCATTCGCGAGGGCGGCCGCACCGTCGGCGCCGGCTCCATCACGGACATCCTGGAGTAAGAGATGGCGAGCGACAAGATTCGTATCCGTCTGAAGGCGTACGACTACCGCCTGTTGGACCAGTCGGCGACCGAGATCGTGGACACGGCGCAGCGGACCGGCGCGCGCATTGCCGGCCCGATTCCGCTGCCGACCCACATCCAGCGGTTCACGGTGCTGCGCTCGCCGCACGTGGACAAGAAGTCGCGCGAGCAGTTCGAGATCCGCACCCACAAGCGGCTGCTGGACATCCTCGAGCCGACGCAGCAGACCATCGACGCCCTGATGAAGCTCGAGCTGCCGGCGGGCGTCGACGTGGAAATCAAGGCGTACGGGGCGAGGTGACGAGATGGTACGCGGAATTCTCGGCAAGAAGGTCGGCATGACCCAGATCTTCGACGACGAAGGCCGGGCGGTCCCGGTGACCGTCGTCGAGGCCGGGCCGTGCGTCGTCGTGCAACGGAAGTCTGCCGAAAAGGACGGCTACGAGGCAGTGCAGATCGGGCTCGTGGAGCGCAGTCCCAGGCGCCACGTGCCGAAGCCGATCAGCGGCCACTTCGCGGCCGCCGGCGTGCCCCCGACCCGGTACATGGCCGAAGTGCCGGTGGAGGCGGGCGACGAGTCCAAGCCGGGCGATGCGGTGCTCGCCGACATCTTCGCCGCCGACGACTCGGTGCAGGTGGTCGGGCGCTCCAAGGGGCGCGGTTTCCAGGGCGTGATCAAGCGGCACGGGTTCTCGGGCGGCCGCGCCACCCACGGATCCATGTTCCACCGCGCGCCGGGCGGCATTGGCGCGTCGGCCTACCCGTCCCGGGTGTACCCGGGGGCGGGCATGCCCGGCCAGACCGGCAACAAGCGCGTCACCGTCAAGAACGCGACGATCGTCAAGGTGGATGCGGAGCGCAACCTGCTCTTCGTCAAGGGCGGTGTGCCGGGCGCCCGCAACAGCTACGTGCGCATCGTCAAGGCGTCCTGAGGGGATGGGTGCAGTCATGAAGGTCGAAGTCAAGAACTGGAGCAACGAGGTGGTCGGCTCGATCGACCTCCCCGACGCGGTCTTCGCGCGCGAGGTCAACCAGCACCTCGTGTGGGAGGTGGTGCGGGCCTACCTCGCGAGCCGCCGCCGCGGCACCCACAAGACCAAGGAGAAGAGCGAGGTCGCGGGGACCCGCTCGAAGCCCTGGAAGCAGAAGCACACCGGTCGCGCGCGCGCCGGGTCCCGCCAGTCGCCCCTGTGGCGCTCCGGCGGCACGGTCTTCGGACCGCGCCCGCGCTCCTACGCGCAGAAGGTCAACAAGAAGGCGCGCAAGGCGGCGCTTTCCGGCGTGCTCTCGCAGCGCCTCGCCGAAGGCCGCCTGCTGGTGCTGAGCTCGCTCGAGATCGACGCGCCCCGGACCAAGGACTTCATTGCCAGGCTCGACGGGCTCGGCGTCAAGGGTGAGAAGGTGCTGCTCGTGGACGGGCTCGAGAACCTCAACCTCCACCTCGCGAGCCGCAACCGGCCCGAGGTGAAGATGATCGACGCCGGCTCGCTCAACGCCTACGAGGTCCTCAACCACCGTTGGATCGTGGCCTCGGAGCCGGCGCTGCGGTCGCTCGCGGAGGTGCTGTCATGAAAGCACGCCAGATCATCCTGCGGCCGATCATCACCGAGAAGACGACCATGATGCAGGAGCGCGAGAACACCGTCTGCTTCGAGGTCGACCGGCGAGCCAACAAGATCCAGGTCCGCAAGGCGGTCGAGGAGCTCTTCGACGTCAAGGTCGAGGGCGTTCACATCGTCAACCGTAGCGGCAAGCCGGTCATGCGCTACGGGCGCACGGTCAATCACCGGCCCACGGTCCGCAAGGCTTACGTGCAACTGGCGAAGGGCTCGAAGACGCTCGAGTTCTTCGAAGGAATCTGAGGAGTCCGCGATGGCGATCCGGTCGTATAAACCGACGTCCCCGGGACGCCGCTTCGTGACCAGCACCGACTTCACGGAGCTGGACAGCAAGCGTCCCGAGAAGAAGCTCACCGAGGGCAAGAAGCGCTCTTCCGGCCGCAACAACGAGGGGCACATCACCTCGCGGCACCGCGGCCGCGGCCACAAGCGGCTGTACCGCGTGCTCGACTTCCAGCGCAACAAGTTCGACGTGCCGGCAACCGTGGCCAGCCTCGAGTACGACCCCAACCGGTCGGCCCACATCGCCCTCCTCCACTACGCGGACGGCGACAAGCGCTACATCCTGGCGCCGGTCGGGCTCAAGGTCGGCGACACCGTGGTCGCCGGGCAGAAGGTGGATGTGCGGCCCGCCAACGCCATGCCGATCGGCAATATCCCGCTCGGTACCCTGGTGCACAACGTCGAGCTCAAGCCCGGCAAGGGCGGCCAGATGGTGCGCTCGGCCGGGACCTCGGCCCAGATCATGGCCAAGGAGGGCAAGTACACGACGCTGCGCATGCCGTCCGGAGAGATGCGCATGGTGCTGTCGGTGTGCATGGCCACCATCGGCCAGGTCGGCAACGCCGACCACTCGAACCTGTCGCTCGGCAAGGCGGGTCGGGCCCGCTGGCTCGGCGTCCGGCCGCAGACCCGCGGCACCGCGATGAACCCGGTCGACCACCCGCACGGTGGCGGCGAGGGTCGCAACAAGGGCCGCCACCCGGTGTCGCCGTGGGGCCAGCCCACCAAGGGCGCGAAGACCCGCGGCAAGAAGACCAGCGACCGTCTCATCGTGTCGCGCCGCAAGAAGAAGTGAGGAGGGGGCATGTCACGTTCAATCCGTAAGGGGCCCTTCGTCGACGAGCACCTGGCGCGCAAGCTCGAGCGGGTCACCGGCGCCGGCGACCGCCGGGTCATCAAGACCTGGTCCCGGCGTTCGACCGTCACCCCGCTCATGGTCGGGATGACGATCGCGGTGCACAACGGCCACAAGTTCGTGCCGGTGTTCATCACCGAGAACATGGTCGGGCACAAGCTCGGCGAGTTCGCTCCGACCCGGACCTTCCGCGGCCACTCCGGCCGGAAGGAAAAGGGCGCGCGATAGGGGGAATGATGGATTCTCGAGCTCAACTCCGGTACTATCGCTCGTCGCCGCAGAAGGTGCGGTTGGTGGTCGACATGGTCCGCGGTCAGGCCGTCGAACCGGCGCTCACTTCGTTGCAGCTGAGCCCGAAGTACGCCGCCAAGGACGTCGCCAAGCTGGTGCGCTCGGCGCTCGCCAACCTCGAGCAGGCGCAGCCGGGCGTCGACGTCGACCGGGTCTATATCGACAAGATCACGGTCGACGACGGGCCGCGGCTGCGACGCGGTCGGCCGGCTTCGAAGTGGGTGCGGATGCACCGCATCTACAAGCGGATGTGTCACGTCACCGTCGAGCTGTCGGTCAGAGACGCGTAGGGAGGACTTGTGGGACAGAAAACGCACCCGTACGGATTCCGCCTCGGTTACAACAACACCTGGCGGTCCCGCTGGTACGCCGACGGCAAGAATTACGCGAACCTGCTGCACGAGGACCTGCAGCTGCGGCAGGAGCTGCTCGAGCGGCTCGAGAACGCCGCGGTGAGCGCGGTCGACATCGAGCGTACGGCCTCGAAGCTGCGCGTCAACATCCTCTCCGGACGGCCCGGGATCATCATCGGTCGCAAGGGCGCCGAGGTGGACAAGCTCCGCGACGATCTGATGCGCCGTTACGGGCAGGACATCCACATCAACATCCAGGAGATCCAGCGGCCGGAGATCGATGCGCACCTGATCGCGGCCAACGTCGCGCGCCAGCTCGAGCGCCGCATCGCCTTCCGGCGCGCCATGCGGCGTGCGATCGAGAACGCGCTGCGGTTCGGCGCCCAGGGCATCAAGATCCGCTGCGCCGGCCGCCTCAACGGGGCCGAGATCGCGCGCTCGGAGTGGTATCAGCAGGGCCGCCTGCCGCTGCACACCTTGAAGGCCGACATCGATTACGGCTTCAAGACCGCCTTCACCACCTACGGCGTGATCGGGGTCAAGGTCTGGGTGTATCGGGGCGAGCGTCACCGCGCCCGCGGTCCGCGGCCGCGTCTGTAAGGAGTCGTCGTCATGTTGATGCCGAAGAAAGTCAAGTACCGGAAGCAGCAGCGCGGCAAGAACCGCGGCATCGCCGAGCGCGGGGCCAAGGTCTCCTTCGGGGACTACGCCCTGCAGGCGATCGAGCGCGGCTGGCTGACCGCGCGCCAGATCGAGGCCGCTCGTATCGCCATGACCCGTCACGTCAAGCGCGGCGGCAAGATCTGGATCCGGATCTTCCCCGACAAGCCAGTGACCAAGAAACCGCTCGAGACCCGCATGGGTAAGGGCAAGGGAAACCCGGAGGAGTGGGTGGCGGTGATCAAGCCGGCGCGCATTCTCTACGAGATGGAAGGCGTCAGCGAGGAGATCGCCCGCGAGGCGATGCGCCTGGCGGCCCACAAGCTGCCCCTCAAGACCCGATTCGTGACCAGGAAAGAGCAGTCATGAAGGCGAAGGAATACCGCGACCGTTCGGAGGACGAGCTCCGCAAGACGCTGGGCGACCTCGAGGAGCAGTTGTTCAAGCTCCGCTTCCAGAAGTCCACGGGGCAGATCGAAAATCCAATCAAGATCCGTGAGGTCCGCAAGGACATCGCTCGGGTACTGACGGTCATCAACGAGCGTCAGACCGAGGGGGGTGCGCAATGAGCGAAAGTACCAAGGCCTCGCACAAGACCACCAAGGTCGGTCTCGTGACCTCGAATGCCGCCGACAAGTCGGTCGTGGTCCGGGTCGAGAACCTGGTGATGCATCCGCTGTACCAGAAGTTCGTGCGGACCTCGTCCAAGTTCATGGCCCACGACGAGGAGAACGCGTGCAACCAGGGCGACCGGGTGCTCATCGAAGAGTGCCGGCCGTTGTCCAAACGCAAGCGCTGGCGCGTCCGCAAGATCATCGAGCGGGCGCAGTAGCCGGGGGGTGGGGCGATGATCCAGATGGGAACCATGCTCTCGGTCGCCGACAACTCCGGCGCGCGCAAGCTGCAGGCGATCCGCCAGCTCGGCGGCTCGTCGGCGCCGCGGTACGCCGGGCTCGGCGACATCATCGTGTGCTCGGTCAAGGAAGCGGCGCCCGAGTCGGACATCAAAAAGGGAACCGTGGTCAAGGCGGTCGTGGTGCGGACCAGGTCGCGGGCCCGCCGCCGCGACGGGACGTACATCAGATTCGACGAAAATGCGGCGGTGCTGGTGAATGCCGAAAAGGACCCCATCGGCACCCGCGTGTTCGGGCCGGTTGCGCGGGAGCTGCGCGAGAAGCGATTCATGAAGATCGTCTCGCTGGCCCCCGAGGTTTTGTAGGAGCTGAAGATGAAGATCAAGAAGGGTGACACCGTCGAGGTCATCGCCGGCAAGGACAGCGGGAAGCGCGGTCGGGTGCTGGTCGTCGACAGGTCGCGCGAAAGGGTGGTCGTGGAGGGCGTCAACATGATCAAACGCCACACCCGGCCCAACCCCCAGAAGAACGTCAAGGGTGGTGTCGTGGAGCGCGAGGCCGCCGTTCACGTGTCCAACGTGATGGTGATCTCCCCGGACAGCGGGCGGCGCTCCCGGATCGGCACCAAAATTCTCGACGACGGACGCAGGGTCCGCGTCGCCAAGGTCGACGGCGCGATTCTCGACCGTTAGGAGGGACGATGGCGCGCTTGTTAGAGAAGTACCGTCAGGAGGTCTTTCCGAGTCTCCAGAAGGAGTTCGGTCTGACCAATCCGATGCAGGTGCCGAAGATCAGCAAGATCACCTGCAACATCGGCGTCGGCGAAGCGAGCCGCAACGCGAAGCTGCTCGACGTCGCCATGGAGCAGCTGACGAAGATCACCGGCCAGCTGCCGGAGATGCGGCGGGCCCGCAAGTCGATCGCGGCCTTCAAGCTGCGCGAGGGCATGCCGGTCGGAGCCAGGGTGACCCTGCGCCGCGAGCGGATGTACGAGTTCCTCGACCGGCTGATCTCGATCGGGCTGCCCCGGGTGCGCGACTTCCGCGGGATCTCGCCCAACGCGTTCGACGGCCGCGGCAGCTACACCCTCGGGATTCGCGACATCCTGGTGTTTCCCGAGGTCGACTACCAGAAGCTCGAGTCGACCATGGGAATGAACATCACCATCACAACGACGGCCCCGACCGACGACCAGGCCCGCGCACTGCTCGCCGGCATGGGCATGCCGTTCAGAAGTCGTTAGGAGGCGCCGTGGCACGCAAGGCAATGATCGCGAAGAGCCAGAGGAAGCCGAAGTTCAAGGTGCGCCAGCGCAACCGCTGCCGGGTGTGCGGACGTCCGCGCGGCTTCATGCGCAAGTTTCAGCTGTGCCGCGTCTGTTTCCGCAAGCTGGCCCTCGAGGGGTTCCTCCCCGGGGTGACCAAGGCGAGCTGGTGAGAGGTGAAGCATGAGCATGACTGACCCGATCGCCGATCTGCTGACCCGGATCCGCAACGCCACCACGGTGCGGCACGACCGGACCGACATCCCGGCGTCCAAGATGAAGCTCGAGGTGGCGAAGATCCTCAAGCAGGAGGGCTTCATCCGCACCTTCAAGGTCCTCGAGGAAGGCCCGCAGGGCACGATCCGCGTCTATTTGAAGTATGCCGACGACGGCGAGCCGGTGATCCACGGCCTGAAGAGGATCTCGCGCCCCGGGTGCAGGATCTACCGGCGGGTCGACGACCTGCCGCGGGTGCAGAACGGGCTCGGCGTCGCGGTCATCTCGACCAACCGGGGAGTTCTCACCGACGAGCAGGCGCGGGGCCTGCGGGTCGGCGGCGAAGTCCTGTGTGAGATCTGGTAGGGGGTCGCGATGTCACGGATTGGAAGAATGCCGGTTCCGGTGCCGCAGGGAGTCGAGATCTCGATTGCCGGCGAAGCGGTCCGGGTCAAGGGCCCGAAGGGCCAGCTCCAGGTCGGCCTGCTGCCGGGCATCTCGGCCGCGGTCGAGGGCGGCGAGCTCAAGCTCGCCAGGGTCGACGACGAGCGCCAGACGCGGTCGTTCCACGGCCTGCTGCGCGCCCTGGTGTCGAACGCCGCCATCGGCGTCTCCCAGGGGTGGTCGAAGGAGCTCGAGATCGTCGGCATCGGCTATCGCGCCGAGAGCAAGGGCCGCAGCGTGCTGTTCAACCTCGGCTACTCGCACCCGATCGATTTCAAGCTGCCCGAGGGCATCGAGGTCGACGTCGACGCGAAGGCCAACAAGGTGACGGTCCGCGGCATCGACCGCCAGATGGTGGGCCAGGTCGCGGCCGATATACGGTCCTTGAGACCGCCCGAGCCGTACAAGGGCAAGGGCATCCGATACGCCACCGAGCGGATTCGTACCAAGGCCGGGAAGCAGGGGGCTTGATCATGAGTCGCGTCACAGATCGCAAGCAGCGTCGGGTGAGGACCAAGCGCCGCTACCGCGACGCAGTCCGCGGCAGTGCAGACCGTCCGCGGCTGTCGGTCTACCGCAGCCTACGGTACCTCTACGCGCAGGTCATCGACGATGCCAGCGGGGTCACCCTGGTGTCGGCCTCGACCCTGGAGAAGGCCGCCGCCGGAAACCTCAAGTCCGCGGGCAACCGCGAGGCCGCCAAGGTTCTCGGCAAGCTGATCGCCGAAAGGGCCAAGGACCGCGGTGTCGAGTCGGTGGTCTTCGACCGCAACGGTTTCCGTTACCACGGTGTGATTCAAGCCATCGCCGATGGCGCCCGCGAAGCGGGTCTGAAGTTCTAGGGGTTGTCGACGATGATCAACCGAGAGACCGAGTTTGCAGAAACAGTCGTTCACATCAATCGCGTCGCCAAGGTCGTGAAGGGTGGTAAGAACTTCTCCTTCTCCGCGGTCGTGGTGGCCGGCGACGGCGCCGGCAAGGTCGGCTTCGGCACCGGCAAGGCGCGCGAGGTGCCGCCTGCGATCCAGAAGGCCAGCGAGCAGGCGCGCAAAGAGATGGTGAAGATCCCCATGGTGGGCGGCACCGTCCCGCACCTGGTGTGGGGGCAGTGGGGCGCGACCAGGGTCCTGCTGCGCCCGGCCTCGCCGGGAACCGGCGTGATCGCGGGCGGCGGGGTGCGCGCGGTCATGGAGTCGGCGGGCGTGGCCGACGTGCTGACCAAGATCGTCGGCAGCCGCAACCCGTTCAACGTGGTGCGAGCGACGTTCGACGCCATCGACCGTTTGATGACGAGGGGCCAGGTCGAGAGCCTGCGCGGTGTCAACGTCGGCGCCGATGCCGACGTCGACGTCGACGCCGAGCCCGAGGAGCCTGCGGCGGCCGAAATGGCCGAGATCGACCAGATCGACGACAGCGTTGTGGTTGAAAAGGAAGACGACCGATGACCGCAGACAGCAAGGACCCGAAGCTCGCCGAGGAGAAGGCGCCGAAGAAGGCCGCGCCGAAGAAGGCTGCCGCCGAGAAGGCGGCGCCGAAGAAGGCGGCGCCGAAGAAGGCTGCCGCCGAGAAAGCGGCGCCGAAGAAGGCCGCGCCCAAGAAGGAGGCGCCGAAAAAAACCGAGGCCGCCACGGGCGCGACCGCTGACAAGCCCGCTGCCAAGAAGCCGGCACCGAAGAAGGCCGCGGCCGACAAACCGGCCGCCGACGCGGCGCCGTCCGCGACCGCCGCCGCCAAGCCTGCTCCGAAAGCCGCCCCGGGGGCGATGCTCCGCATCACCCAGGTGCGTTCTCAGATCGGCTTCAACGGCCGCCAGGGGCGGGTCCTGAACGGGCTCGGGCTGGGACGGATCGGGCGCTCGGTGATCCGCAAGGACGACCCGTGCATCCGCGGCATGATCGCCAAGGTCACGCACCTGGTGGCGGTCGAGAAA
>DATIVB010000331.1:0-15053 GCA_035466375.1 Chondromyces sp. | reverse complement strand
CGGTGGACGGCCGCGATCGAGTCATCCCGCAGATAGCATGCGAGGAAGCCCGCCTCGTCGAGGTTGTGGCCGGCGACGAAGTCGACCGAGGTCGGGGTCACCTCCGACACCGACATGTCGCGCTGCAGCGCGTAGAAGGTCTCCTTGAAGGGAATCAGCTTCTGCGGGTCCTGCTCGGCGATGCACCACGAGGCGCTGGCTGCGCGGAAGGACCACGGATGGATCGTGGTCAGTGGGTAGCTCACCATGCCGTGGCGGACCGTGCCGGCCTTGCTCTCGAGCACCTTTTCGACCAATGACCACTTGCTCCGGCACGCCGGACACTCGAGGTCGGAGAACTCGACGATCTCGACCGACGGGCGGCCACCGCCGTCGCTGTCCCAGATCACGAGATCGCTGCCTGCAAGCAGGCGGCGCCTGGCGTCGACCGGGTCCGCCTTGAGCGACGCCTCGGCGCCCAGAACCAGGTAACGGCCGTCGGCCGTCACCCCCGCCGGGTGGCGCACGGTGCCGTAGCCGGTTTCGACCAGCAGGCTGAGCGGCAGTACCGCACCAGGCTTGCGCGGCGTCGAGTCCCACTCCACCTTGACCCGCATGTTCATGTTCGCGCGCATCGCCTCCGGCAGGAAACCGGACAGGAAGCGCTTCATCGTCTCCACGTCCCTCCCGAGGCCCTCGCTCGGGAGCTCGCCCACCGAGCCGATCCAGATTGCGTCGGCATCCTCGTCGATGAGCGCCGTCGGCTGCTCGGAGAGGAACTTGATGGCGCAGCTACGCTCGATGGAGACGAAGCGGTAGCTTCCCTGCGCGGTCTCGTAGCGGGTGTTGTCGCGGAGGCGGAAGGTGGAGTCGGGGCAGTAAGCGACCGCCCGCTGCACGTAGCGCATGGCGCGCGGGTGGGGCTGCGGCTCCTCCGGGTCGGCCCCGATCACCAGTCCCACCGGACCGAAAACGGCCAACAGTGCGCACACCAGCACCCGATAGAGTCTCAACCTCATCTCATGCTCCCTGTGGAATTGTAGCAGTCCGGCTCTACCCGGCCTTCGCTCCCTCGGCGTCCGCGTCCACCTCGACCGCTGCGACCCTGTCCGAGCCCTGCAGCATCCCCATCGCCTCGCGCAGCTTGAGCTCGATCTCCGAGGCCACGTCCGGGGTGTCGCGCAGGAAATCGCGCGCCGCGTCGCGCCCCTGCCCGAGCCGGGTGTCGCCGTACGAGTACCAGGAGCCCGACTTCTGCACCAGGCGGTGCTCGACCCCGAGGTCGAGAAGCTCGCCCGTGAACGAGATGCCCTCGCCGTACAGGATGTCGAACTCGGCGGTCTTGAACGGCGCCGCAACCTTGTTCTTGGCCACCTTGGCCTTGGTGCGGTTGCCGATCACCTTGTCGCCCTGCTTGATGGAGCTCGTGCGGCGGATGTCGATCCGCACCGACGAGTAGAACTTGAGTGCCCGGCCGCCGGTCGTGGTCTCGGGGTTGCCGAACATGACGCCGATCTTCTCCCGCACCTGGTTGATGAAGATGAGGCAGGTGTTCGACTTGGAGACGATCCCGGCAAGCTTGCGCAGGGCCTGGGACATCAGGCGCGCCTGCAGGCCCATCTGGGCATCGCCCATGTCCCCCTCGAGCTCGGTCCGCGGCACCAGGGCGGCCACCGAATCGATGACGATGGCGTCGACCGATCCGGAGCGGATGAGGGTCTCGGCGATCTCCAGCGCCTGCTCGCCGTAGTCCGGCTGCGAGATCAGGAGCTCGTCGAGATTGACCCCGAGGTGCTCGGCGTAGTCGGGATCGACGGCATGCTCCGCGTCGATGAAGGCCACCAGGCCGCCGGCCTTCTGCGCATTGGCGATGATGTGCAGGGCGAGGGTGGTCTTACCCGACGACTCAGGTCCGTAGATTTCAATGACCCGCCCGCGCGGCACCCCGCCGACACCGAGCGCGGCGTCGAGGGCGAGGGAGCCCGTCGGGATCACGTTGACCAGCAGCTTCGGCCGTTCGTTCATGCGCATCAGCGAACCCTTGCCGAACTGCCGCTCGATCTGGCCGATGGCGGTCTCCAACGACTTCAACTTGTCAGCCTTCTGACTCATGAGGATCTCCTTGCTGCGTGAACAGCGTGGCGGGACGAGACCATCCTAGGGTCGACCGCCGGGCTCGTCAAGCACCCCTGCGGCGGGCTCGAACGCGACCTCCGAGAGCACCACCCCGAGCACTCGGAGATCGTCCGAACCGTCCTCGGACGGGCGGTACGGAGCGCTCGTGATCACCAGCTCCACCCGGTCCTCCGCCACGTCATCAGGGCCGACCTCGAGCTCGACATACCCGGGCTGCGGCCCGACATCCAGCGGGCCCGCCGCACGCCGTCCCGCAAGCCACACCTCGGTGCGCGACGGGGTCGGACGCGGCGCCCAGAGCCGCAGCCGCACGACGCCTGCCGTCGCCGGCAGCGACAACACGGCCCGCGGTCCGAGCCAGACCCCGTCCGTGTCGCGGGCCAGGTGCTCGCCCATGAAAGCCCCATCGAGGCGCACCTGCAGCGCTTCGCGCTGCCAGGGCCAGACCACCTCGCCCGACCACGCGCGGGAAGGGTCCACCGCCCGAACCTCGAAGAGCTGCACCGCGAGCGGCCTCGGGTCGCCCTCGCCGGGGACAAAGGCCGCGGTCCGCAGCAGCTGCAGCAACTTCGCGCCCCGCGCCGCGGCATCCGGGGATTTCAGCCGGAGCCGTTGCTCGCCTGCCGCGCCGTCGAGCACGATCGGGGGGTCCGCGCCCCACGTCACCAGCAGCGGCTGCGGCGCGGGGGCCGGTCGCAGGGTGACGCCGAGCTCGGCACCCGAAGACAGCGGCGGCAGCAGCAGCTCTGCGCCGGCTGCGCCCCACATGAACGGACGGCCCTCGGCGCCGGTCTCCGCCGGCCACCAGCCACGGAGCGGCAGCGGAGCGTCCTCGAGCACCCAGGCCTCGAGAAAGCGCTGCTGGGTCAGGGGCTCGAGCGCCGCCGTCACCCCTGCGAAATGCTCCTCGATACCGTACAGCGGCCCGGGGTACAGCTGCCGATGGATGGTCGCCACCAGCCAGGGCCCGTCGACGCCACGCCACGGCTCCGGCGCCCACGGCGACAGCACCCAGGGCGGGCTCGGCTGCCCGCGCCGCTCGCGGAGGTGCCAGAGGTACGAGGCGTAGGGGTGGAGCTCGGGCTCGAGCACCACCGTCCGGCCGCTGCCGAGGGCGTCCTCGTGTGCGCGCCGGACCGCGCTCCAGGCGGGCAGCTCGGTGAGGTGCTGCTCCGCAACGAGCGGCAGGCTCGAGGCGGCGTACCAACCGGTCACCGCGAGCAGGCCGGTGCCCGCGACGAGCGGCGGGGCTGCCGCCGCGGCGCCCGCCAGCAGCGGCGCCAGGGCCATCTGCACCCCGACCGCGTAGCGTCCGTAGGTGCGGTTCTGCAGCCACACCAGCTGCATCACCGCCACCACCAGCACCGCCAGCCAGAGCAGGGCGGCGCGGCGTCCGCGCCGGCGCGCCCACGCCACCAGGCCCCAGGCCGCGACGGCGAACACCACGGTCGCCGGGACCACCCCCCCGAGGCCCTTGACCAGGCCGAGGTCCGGGTAGCCCCCCGGATTGCCGACCAGGCGCGAGAAGTGCCGTTCGGAATGGGCCACGAACGGCGCCACGAAGGCCCGCCAGCCACCCTCGGCGTGCGCCATGACGAGCACGGAAACCGCCGTTGCGGCGAGCCCGCCCGCCACGCCCGGCAGCAGGCGACGCGGGGGACGAACCGTCCACGCTCCGCCCACCCACAACACCGCGAGCGCCGGCAGGAGGATCGGCCGCACCAGGGCGGCAGACGCCACCAGCAGGGTGAAGGCCGTCGCCCGACGACCCTCGAGACCTCCGGCGAGCACCGCCGCCGCCGCCAACGCCAGCACCGAGGCGGCGGTCGAGGAGAAGCCGCGCACCGCGTACAGCCAGGGTCCCGGGGCCGCCAGCACCAGCAGTGCGGCGCACGCCGCCACCGCAGGGGTCGCCACCCGTCGTCCGAGGGACGCCAGGACCCACAGCGCCGCCACCGAGAAGGCCGCCGAGGCGATCTGCAGCGCGCGCAGGGGCTCGCCGGTCAGCGGCGTCAGCAGGTGTCCGATCGCGAGCCAGCCCGGAAAGCCCGGCGGGTGCGGAAAGTGCGCCGCCAGCTCGAAGTGGAGAATGCCGCGCGCGAACAGCGTCTCGTCCCACTCCCAGGGGCCGTTGGCGAGCAGGCCGAAGCGCGACCAGCCGAGGAGCAACGCCGCCGCGGCGCTCAGCGCGGCGTCGAGGCGGCGGCTCGGGAGGCCGAAAAGGCACAGCGCGGAGCCCCTCCCGGCCGTCATCGACCGGCCAGCTCGGCGTGGATGCGGCCCTGAAGGTCGTGCTTGAGCACCAGCGCCGACATCTGTTCGACGTCACGCGCGGCCGCGAAACCGTCAGCGCAGCGCTCCGCGTCAACCCGGCTCATGGTCGCGAGGTCGATGCAGGTGCCGCCTGCCAGGGTCCCGTCGCCCTGCAGGAAGAGCAGCTCGTCGTCTCGCCAGCAGCTGTACTCGCCGACCACCGGTCCCCGACCCGGCGTGCCGAGCAGATTGCGGCCGAGGAAGGCGTAGGGAGCGGGATCGATGCCGAGCAGGGCGAGCAGGGTCGGCGCCACGTCGACGTGGCCAGCCGGGACCGAGCGGCGGCCGGCGAGTCCGTCGACCCCCGGCACGCGGATCAGCAGCGGCACCTCCTGGCTCAGGTACCAGCCCGCCGGGTCGTGGTCCGCGCCCATCGCGGCCGCGATCTCGGACCGCCACGGAAACCCCGCGTCGTGGTCGCCCCAGACCGCGATCACGACCTCGTCGTATTGTCCGGCGGCCTCGAGCGACGCCACGAAGGCGGCCAGCGACGAGTCGAAGAAGTGCATCGTGTGCAGGAAGTTGCCGAAGGGCGTGCCCTCCATCTCCCCGAGATCGAGCACCGCCAGCCGCTGCGGGAATCCTTCGAAGGGGTGGTGCAGCGAGAGCGTCAGGAGGAAGGCGGCGTAGGGGCGCTCGGTGGACGCCAGCTGCGCCGCCGCCTGGTCCAGGAAGTCGCGGTCCGAGAGCCCCCACCCGACCTGCTCACCGGCCGCGAAGTCCCCGGCGAACAGGCTCCGCGCAAAGCCGTAGGCGGGGTGGGTGGCGCGCCGGTTCCAGAACGAGCCGTCGTAGGGGACCGCGGAGAGCGTCCGGTAGCCGTGCCGTGCGAGCACCTCGGCGAGGCCGGTGAAGTCGTTGCCGACGAAGCGGAAGGCGGCGGCCGCGCCGTCGGCGGGCAGGAGCGAAACCTGGGTCGCCAGCTCGCTGTCCGACGAGCGGCCCTGAGCGGTCTGGTCGGTGACGTTGTCGAACCACAGGGCCTCTTCGGCCCAGCGGTTGAGGAACGGGGTCACCTCACGGCCCCCGATCTCGAGCCCGATCACGAAGCCCTGCAGGCTCTCGACCTGCACCATTACCAGGTTGCGGCCGGAAGCCGCGCCGAACCAGGGACCGGTCCCCGCCCGCAGCGGCGCCCGGTCCGCGAACCACTCGACAGCCGCGTCGAATTCATCGGCCTCGAGCCGTTCCGAAGCCGCGGCGCGGACGGCGGCGGTCCCGAGCTCGACGGCGTGCAGGTTGAGGACGCCCACCTCCCGCGCGACGTGGACCCGCCGGAACAGCTGCTCGATGAGCCGCGGCTGGTCGGCGGCCAGCCGCAGCGCGGCCGCGCCCGCCGCGACGACCGCGAGGACGAGCACGACGACGGCGACCCGGGTGGGACCCGGACGCTGCATCTGCCGCAGGCGCAGCGACACCGCCACCAGCACCAGGCCGGGCAGAAGGTCGACCCACAGCCACGCGTCCGCCGGCTCGAACAGGCTGCGGATGCTCTCCCCGAGGTGGGGCACCTGGCCTGCGGCCGCGAGCGCGCCCGGGGCCGGCAGGTCGCCGAAGAACCGGAGGTAGACGAGATCGCCCCACAGCACCGCGGTCGCGCAAGCTGCAACCGACCACCCGACGACCGCGCGCCATCGCCCGGGAAGCGCGAGGACGGCGAGGCCGACCAGCGCCGCGCCGCCCGCCGTCATCACCAGGCCGCCCGGGCCTGCCGGGGCCTTGGCCGCCGCCAGCACCGCCCCCTGCTTGACGACCAGGGCGCCGACGCACCAGGCGACGTCGGCGACGGCGAAGCAGGGCACGAGGTACCGCGGGCCGCCGCGCGCGAGGACGGACACCGCCGTCACCGCCGCCAGCAGGCTCAGCAGCGCCCACCACACGGGGTCGGCGAGCGGGTCCGGGACCACGAGCACCGTGCGGGCCGGCGGCGAAGCCGCCGAGCGCTCGGAAAACCAGCACACCCCCTCCTCGACCATGTCCCACTGGAGGCGTCGGATGCCCGCCCGGGACGGGACCTCGACCACGGCCGCGAGCTCGATCGTCTCTCCGGGCGCGACCGGCCGCGGGATCGGGCTGCGGGGGCCCTCCCACTGCAGCACGGCGCCGTCGCGGCTCAGCCAGTGGGACGCGAGCGCGAAGCTGCCGTCGTCCCGCCAGCGGCGGGAGCCCACATTCTCGAGCACCAGCCGGACCCGGAGCTCGGCGCCTGCGACCGCCAGGCGCGGGGCCGCGCCCACGACCACCGCGAAGGCGTGGCCCGCGACGACGGACACCGGCAATGGCTGGACCGGGGTCGGGTCGCGCTCGGAGACCCACAGCACGCCTTCGTGCACGATGTCGAAGGCCAACAGGTAGTCCCCCGCCGCCCGCGGCGCCTCGATCTCGGCGACCACTTCCCGCGTTTCGCCGGGGCCCACGGCCGCGCCGAGGGGTGTCCGGCGGCCGTCCCACTGCAGCTGGTGCAGGTCGGAGTCGAGCCAGTGGTAGGAGAGGGCGAAGCCCTCGCTCATCGACCACGGTCGGGTCCCGTCGTTGGCGAGCACAACCGGCACCGCGACCACGGTCCCCGCCTCGAGGGAGGCCGGCACCTGCTGCCGAATGACTCTCAGGTCGTACTCCGCCGGGGCGCGGTCCGCGGCGGCGCCGATTCCGGCGCACCCCAGCGCGGCCATCGTGAGGATTGAAAGTTGCCGGCGCATCTGCCCGCGAAGTATATCCGGCCGGCGGCTGCCCCCGCCCGGGTGCGACCGGTCGGGCGATCGGCAGGCGGCCAGGTGCAGGGGGTGCTCTTTGTTCGTCCCGAGCCCGAGCCCGTTGCCGTTGCCGTTATCGAAGATTCGGGTTCTTTTCAGATTTCGACCTTGCCAACGATGTCAGCATGGCGACTCCGCGAAGGAGGTGGTCTCGCCCTCGAGCCAAGAGCTCATCGGCATACGAAATCGAGCGCAATCCGGTCCACATAGAGCTTCTCGAAGTCGAAGAACATGACACCCCCCCTGTCAGGAGATGTAGAGGACCGGTAACGGTAACGGCAACGGCTCGGGCTCGGGCTCGGGCTCATACAGCCTGCTCTCAGGTTGGGTTAGCGCCAATGAGCCGACCCCGGCGCTGGCACCTTAAGCTTCTGCGGGCTCGCGGCTTAGCCCCTGCTGCGATAGAATGAGAGCATGAACGGCCAGACTGATGCGGTCGAGGCGATCCGTCTGCTGGTGGTGGAGGACGACACGCCGCTCGCCGAGGGACTGTGCCGCAACCTCGAGCTCGAGGGCTTCGAGGTCGTGTGCCTCGGAGAAGGCGAGGCCGCACTCGGAGCCCTCGCCGACGACGGAGCGGGCTTTCAGCTGCTGATCCTCGACATCATGCTTCCCGGCATTGACGGCTTCGAGGTCTGCCGGCGTCTGCGAACCGAGAACAACCACATCCCGATCCTGTTCCTGACCGCCCGCGGCAGCGACGCCGACCGCATCCTCGGCCTCCAGCTCGGCGCCGATGACTACCTCACCAAGCCCTTCCTCATCGAGGAGTTGGTGTTGCGCGTGCGCGGCATCCTGCGCCGGGCGGAGTGGTCACAGACGCCGGCTCCGACCGGACCGACGGTCGTCATCGGCGACCACGAGGTGAGCCTGCGCACGATGCGCGCCACGAGCGCGGGCGGTCCGGTGGCACTCACCGAACGCGAGGTCATGCTGGTCCGGTTCTTCGCCGAGAACGAGGGCCGGGTGGTGACCCGCGGCGAGCTCCTGGAGCGGGTGTGGGGCTACACCTTCGACACCTCGACCAGGACCCTCGACACCTTCGTCCACCGACTGCGCAAGCACTTCGAGCAGGACCCCCGCAGCCCCCGCCACTTCCACACCGTCCGCGGCGTCGGCTACCGGTTCACTGCCGATGCCGAGGAGTGAACTCCTCGGGATCTTCAATTCTCGGCCGGGGAATTCCGATCGGAGCGTCACCCGATTTCGAGGCCCTTGGGCGGAATTCCCCGGCCGAGAATTGAAACAATCGACCGCCCGTCCTACGGGCGGTCGATGCCGAGGTCCTTCATCTTGCGCCACAGGGTGACGCGGGAGATGCCGAGCCGGTCGGCTGCCTCCTGCATGCGCCAGCCGCAGATCTCGACCACTTCGCGCACGACACGCTCTTCGAGGGCGGCGAGCGGCTTGTCGGCGCGCAACAGCTCGTCGACGAACATCGGACGGGCGCCGTCCAGCGACAGGTGGTCGACATCGATGCAGTCGCCGGCCGCGGCCGCCGCGGTCGCCAGCACCTTTTCGAGCGGTGTCAGGCCGCGATCGGCGGCCATCGTCGCCAGCTGCTCGAGGGCGGCGGCGGAGGTCCGCGTCCCCGGCGCCAACTCGTCGACCCAGGCGGCGATCATGCACGGCAGGTCTGCCGCCAGCTTCTCGAGGGGAGGCAGTCTCACGAGCTCGAACCCGGGCGGGACTCCGTCGGCCGAGCGCGCGCCGAGGAGGACCCGCCACCCGTCGAGGCGCTCGCCCGCGATCAAGGGCGCCGCCTCGGGTCCGTCGCCGAAGACCGCGCCCGGCGGCCAGGCATTGATGCCGTCCCAACTCCCCCGCCACGGCTGCAGGAGCGAATCCGGCAGACCCGAGAGACGGTGGATGGCGCGCGCGACGTCGCGGCAGGCCGGCGCCTCGCCGACGATGAACACATCGCCGCCGGCCTTCGCCGCGGCGTGGACGATGCGCCGCATCTCGGCGGCGGTTTCCGAGCGCCCGCTGAGGAAAAAGCCCCAGCTCGGGGTGCTCGGCCGCAGGATCTCGACCGCTCCCCGGAAGGCCTTGTCGCCATCGAGCAGGGGCACCACGGTCACGTCGAGCGGCAGCGCCTCGCCGGAAGCCGTACGGTAGACGGCGGCGAAGCTCTCGACCCGCGGCATCCCGGCCTCGAGAGCATAGGTCAGCGGGCACGAGTGCTCGCAATCGACGCCCTGGGTGGTGTGGCGGCAACGACCGCCGACGGGCTGCCCATCCTCGTACCCGAGCAGCCGCCGTGCCGCGTCGTTCAGGTGAAGGATCACCCGCCGCTCGTCGATGACGATGACCGCTTCGCCGAGCTGGTCCAGGACAGCGAGCCACGGACCGTTCAAGTGTTCGTTGAGATGCCGGCTCACACCTACCTAACAGCGTCGCCGACAACATTTATTCACGGCCGGGAGGGCCGGCCGACGGGCCGGCCGCTCAGCGCTCGATCTCGAACTCGGTCTCCGGCATGGGCTCCGGCTCGGCGAAGTAGAGCGCGGTGTGCGCGACCGGCAGAAGCATGACGTGGGAGCGGCCCTTGATCTGCACCTCGACCTGGTAGTAGCCGTGCTCGGAAATCGTCACCAGGGTGGCAGCGGTACCCTTGGCGTCAATCAAGGGGCAGTAGACCGAGACTTTACCGGGAATATCCATGCGGCGCTCCTTCTAACCGTCAACCAGTCTACCAGCAATTCAGGCCGTCCGGCGCTCGGCGCCGGACGGCCTGAATTGCGGAAGAACGCACACGACAGACGACCTCGAGGGGGTGGGAGCCCGAAATCAGCTGCGAGGAAGGTGCCCGGAAATTCCTAATTCCCAATTCCTCATTCCTACCTCACCCCTCCTCCTCCTCGTCGCGCGGCGAAATCTCTCCATACTCTTTGAGCTTGCGCTGCAGGGTGCGGAGACCGATGCCGAGGAGCTCGGCGGCGCGCGCGCGGTGGCCGCGGGTAAAGGCGACGGTGCGCAGGATGGCCTCGCGCTCGATGTCCGCCATCGCGCGCGGCCGCCACACGGAGGGCTCGGAGGGCTCGGCGGCCGGGACCGCCGTCCGGTACTCGGCCGGAAGGTCTTCGAGCCCGAGCTCCGTGCTGCTCGCGAACAGAACCATCGACTCGATGACGTTGCGCAGCTCGCGCACGTTGCCGGGCCAGGGGTGCCTCTTGAGGGCCGCCAGCACGGGCGCCTCGACGCCGCGCACGTCGCGGTCGAGCTCGCGGTTGAAGTGCTGCAGGAAGTGCTGGACGAAGAGCGGGATGTCCTCGCGCCGCTCGCGCAGCGGCGGGATCTCGAGGGTCACGACCTTGAGGCGGAAGAAGAGGTCCTGGCGGAACCGGCCCCGCTCGACCCACTGCTCGAGGTCGCGGTTGGTGGCGGCCACCAGGCGGAAGTCGACCGGGATCTGGCTTGCGCCGCCGACCCGCATGATGTGGCGCTCCTCGAGCACCCGCAGCAGCTTGACCTGCAGGTCGGCCGACAGCTCGGAGATCTCGTCGAGGAAGAGGGTCCCTCCGGAGGCGCGCTCGATGAGGCCGATGCGGCGCTGGTGCGCCCCGGTGAAGGCGCCTTTTTCGTGGCCGAAGAGCTCGGACTCGAGGATCTCGCCCGGAATCGCCCCGCAGTTGATGGCCACGAAGGGGCCGTCGGCGCGCGGCGAGTTCTGGTGCAGGGCGTTGGCCACCAGCTCCTTGCCGGTGCCGGACTCGCCGACGACGAGCACCGTCGACCGCGTCGGCGCCGCCACCCGCATGCGTTCGAGCAGGCGCTCCATCGCCGGCGAGCGTCCGACGATGCCCTCGAAGCCGAAGCTCTTTTCGAGGCGCTCGCGCAGTCTCCGGTTCTCGTCGGACAGCACCCGCCGCTCGAGCTGCAGCTGCACCCGCTGGCGCAGCTCCTGCATCTTGACCGGCTTGGTGAGGTAGTCGTCGGCCCCCTCCTGGAGGGCGGCCACCGCGTCATCCACGTCGGCGTAGGCGGTGACGAGGAGGAAGGGCAGGTTCGGGTGCTCGGCGCGGACAGCACGCAGGAACTGGTAGCCGTCCATTCCCGGCATGCGCACGTCGGAAACCACGGCATCGACCTCGTCGCCCTCACGCAGGCGCTCGAGTGCCTCCTCGGCCGAGGGGAAGGGGCGCAGGGTGTAGCCGACCCGCTCCAGGGTCCGGGTCATTGCGTCGCGCGACCCATCGTCGTCGTCGACCAGGAAGATCACCGCCGACATTTCAGCCCCCCGCCCGCTCGATGAGGTGTTCGAGCGCCTCCTCGTCAAGAACCTCGACCCCGAGCGAGCGCGCCTTCTCGAGCTTGCTGCCCGCGCTGTCGCCGGCGACCAGAAAATCGGTCCGGCGCGAGACGGAGCCCGCCACGGTGGCCCCGAGGGCCTCGAGACGCTCCTTGATCTCCTGGCGCGGCCGGGACAGGGTGCCGGTCAGGACGAAGGTGCGCCCCGCCAATGGCATCCCGTCCCGGTCCGGGCGCTCCTGCCGCGGGTCCACGCCACGCTCCTGAAGGCGGCGGACGAGCTCCATGTTGCGGGGGTCCCGGAACCAGGAGATCACCGACCCGGCGATCGCCGGCCCGATCCCCTCCAGCTCCTCCAGCTCCTCGGCTTCGGCCTCGGCCAGGCGGTCGAGGCTGCCGAAGCTCGTCGCCAGGAGCTTCGCCGCGCGCTCTCCGACCAGCGGCAGGCCGAGAGCGAAGAGGAGGCGGTGGAGGGGACGGGTTCGCGCGGCCTCCATCTCGCCCACGAGCTTGGCGGCCGAGGTCTCGCCCCAGCCCTCGAGCTCGGCCACCTGTTCGGCGTCGAGGTCCCACAGCGAGGCCTCGTCGCTCACCAGCCCGGCCTCGGCCAGCTGCCCCAGCGTCCGGTCGCCGAGGCCGTCGATGTCCATCGCCGAGCGCGAGACGAAGTGGCGCAGGCGGGCAGCGACCACTGCCGGGCAGCCGGCGTTCGGGCACCGCAAGGCGACCTCCTCGTCCGCCCGCACCACCGGTGTCCCGCAGGCCGGACAGGCCCCTGGCGCGGTGACAGGCGCGGCGCCGGCGGGGCGCTTGGAGGTGAGCACGCCGGTGACCTTCGGGATCACCTCACCTCCCTTGCTCACCCACACCGTGTCGCCGATGCGGACGTCCAGACGCGCCACCTCGTCGAAGTTGTGCAGCGTCGCCCGCGACACCGTCGTGCCCGCGATCTGCACCGGTTCGAGCACCGCCACCGGGGTCAGGACCCCGGTCCGCCCGACCTGTACCAGGACGTCCTCGAGCCTGGTGGTGCGGCCCTCGGGTGCGAACTTGTAGGCGACCGCCCACCGCACCGAGCGCGCGGTGCTGCCGAGCTCGGAGCGCTCGTCGGCGCGGTCGAGCTTGACCACGATGCCGTCGGTCTCGAAGTCGAGCTCCGAGCGGCGCTCCTTCCAGCGGTCGATGGAGGCCTCGACCTCCGCGAGGTCCCGGCAGCGCTCGACCCCCGGGCTGACCGGAAAGCCGAGCCCGGCGAGCCACTCGAGCGCCGCGACGTGGCTCGCGAGGTCGATCCCCCCGGCCCTCGCCACCTGATAGCACCACAGGCCGAGCCGCCGCCGCGAGGCCTCGCGTGAGTCGAGCAGCCGGATCGAGCCGGCGGCGGCGTTGCGCGGGTTGGCGAACTCGCGCTCGCCCGCGGCCCGACGCGCCCGGTTGAGCTCGGCGAAGGTGCGCCGCCCCAGAAAGACCTCGCCGCGAACCTCGAGCAGCGCCGGCGCGGCCTCGAGCTCGAGCGGCAGACCGCGCAGGGTGCGGGCGTTGACCGTCACGTCGTCGCCGACCACGCCGTCGCCCCGGGTCACCGCACGGCTCAGCGCGCCGTCCTCGTAGAGGAGGGAGATGGAGACCCCGTCGATCTTGAGCTCGGCGGCGAGATCGCCCGGTGGCCGGCCGAGCTCGCGCGCGACCCGGTCGTACCACGCGCGCAGCTCGTCGCGCGAGTAGGTGTTGTCGAGCGACAGCATCGGCACCACGTGCTCGACCTGCTCGAGGCCTTCGAGCGGCTGCCCGCCGACGCGCAGGGTCGGCGAGGTCGGGCTTTCAAGCTCGGGATGCTCGGTCTCGAGCCGCACGAGCTCGGCGAAGAGCTGGTCGTACTCGAAGTCCGAGATCTCGGGGTCGGCGAGCACGTAGTAGCGGTGGTCGTGGTGCCGGATGAGCTCACGGAGCTCCCGCACGCGGCGCCGCGCATTCGAAATCGAAGCCGCCACCGTTCAGGCCTTTCGCCGCGACCGCCGCCGTCGCGGGCGCGAGCGGCGCCGCGGCGGCCGGTCCTCGTCCACCGGCGCCTCACCGCTGCTCAGCCTGGACAGCGCCTTGCGCCAACCAAGCCGGGACTCCGGCGGGATCAGACCGAGCCGGACGGCAAAGCCGTGCAGGTCCCAGGCAACGGGAAAGTAATCCTGGTGGGAGAGCTTGATCACCTGCCGCCCGCGCTCCGGCGGCTGCTGCATCTTGGTCAGCGTGAACAGGCCTTGGTGCAGCAGGTGCAGGGTCAGGTTGGACAGGTGCATGCTCGCCCCGGCCGGCTCGAGGATCGTCCGCAGCCGGGCCAGCAGGCGAGCGTTGTTGACGCGACCGTCGCCCGCCATCTCCTCGGCGAGCAGGGTGAAGAAGGGCGGCAGGAAAAAGGAGCCGAGCAGACTCGCGTCGGACAGCGCGGCGCCGGCGGCGATCTTCTCGTCCACCACCTCCAACAGGCGCACGCTCTCGTCGGTGTCGAGCGGCAGGTCGGGAAAGGCCAGACTGAAGAGCCCCGCGCGTCGCCAGGCCGCGTGGATGCCGGCCGCGTGCCCCGAGCGCAGGCACTCGAGGAGCTCGTAGGTCAGTCGGGAGGTCGAGGCCTCGGCGATCAGGGCGTGCTGCCGCTCGACGGCTTCGCTCGTCGGCTGGTCGACGCGGAAGCCGAGGCGGACGGCGTACTCGAGGGCGCGCATCATCCGCACCGGGTCCTCGGCGAAGCGCTGGTCCGGGTCGCCGATCGTGCGGATCAGCCCGCGCTCGAGGTCCTCGATCCCGCCCACGTAGTCGATGACGCTGTAGTCGGCGATGTTGTAAAACAGCGCATTGACGGTGAAGTCGCGGCGGCGGGCGTCCTCGGCCGGGGTGCCGTAGACCGCCTCCTCGCGGCGCGGCGGCAGGAGCTCGGTCGCGGTTTCCTCCTCGGCGTTTTCCGCCTCGGCCTCCTCCCAGTCGTTGGGGCTCTCCGGGGCCTCCGGGTTGGCCCGGAAGGTCGCCACCTCGACGATGGCGTCACGGAAGAAGACGTGCGCGAGCCGAAACCTGCGGCCGATGATGCGCGAGTTGCGGAACAGGCGCCGGATCTCCTGCGGGCGGGCGTTGGTCGCGATGTCGAAGTCCTTGGGCCGGCGGCCGAGGAGCAGGTCGCGGACGCTGCCGCCGACCAGAAATGCCAGGTAACCGGAGCGGTTCAGGCGGTACAGCACCTTGAGCGCGTGCGCCGACACGTCGCCCCGCGACAGCCGGTGCTGGGGGCGGCTCAGGACCGTCGGCGCGATCTCTTCGGTAGCTGGTGGCATGCTCTCGCTGTTCGTCATGTGTGCGGTCCGGGCCGCTCGCTGGTGGCGTCGATTCGAGGGGCCGCGGCGAGCCGGCCGAAACGCGGCGCCGGCTCAGCCATCGGTGGACAGCACGATCTTACCAAACTGCTCGGCGGCCGCGAGGCGCCGGTACGCCGAAGCCCCCTCGGCGAGGGGCATCGTGGCGTCGACCACCGGCCGCAGCCGGTGCTGCCGGACCGCCGCCATCAGCCGCCGCCAGTCGTCGCGTGAGCCCATGGTCGAGCCGATGATGCTGAGCTGGTTCCAGAAGATGAGGCGG